>NZ_VMMH01000010.1:0-176232 GCF_013277115.1 Streptococcus sp. 714 | reverse complement strand
AAGTTCAACCGACCTTACCCGAAGCAGTTGTGACTGACAAAGGGGAACCTGAGGTTCAACCAGCCTTACCAGAAGCAGTTGTGACTGACAAAGGGGAACCAGAAGTTCAGCCAGCCTTACCCGAAGCAGTTGTGACTGACAAAGGGGAACCAGAAGTTCATGAAAAACCAGCATACACTGAACCGGTAGGCACAGTTCCAGAAGAAGCACCCAAGTCCGAGAAGTCAGAATACACGGAATCTGTAGGTACAACAGGAGTAGATGAAACAGGAAACTTAATTGATCCGCCGGTTATTGAAATCTCAGAGTATACCGATCCACTAGCTACAGTTCCTGACGTTGCTCCAGAGAGAGAAGAGCTTCCTGCTTTACATACTGATATTCGTACAGAGACTATTCCTAAAACTATCACAGAAGAATCTGATTCTAGCAAATTTATAGGTGATGATTCTATTAAACAAGTTGGTGAGGATGGCGAACGTCAAATTGTTACTAGCTATGAAGAGTTACATGGCAAAAAAATCAGTTACCCAGTTGAAACAGTAACTATTTTGAAAGAAATGAAGCCTGAAATTCTTGTAAAAGGTACCAAAGAAAAGCCCAAAGAAAAAACGGCTCCTGTTTTGACTCTGACCACTGTATCTAAGGATGTTTTAGCTAAGTCTGCTACAATTAACTACAATCTAGAAAATCAAGACAATGCTACAATTACACGCATTGTAGCGACTATCAAAGAAGGTGGAAAAATTGTAAAAACGCTTGATTTAAAAACCGATAACTTATCTCAAGTATTAGAGAACTTAGACTATTACAAAGATTATACGATTTCAACCACTATGACTTATGATGTAGGTAAGGGTGCAGAAGTATCGACTTTGGAAGATAAACCTTTACGCTTAGATTTAAAGAAAGTTGAGTTGAAAGATATTGCAAATACCAGTCTCGTACAAGTAAACGAAAGCGGTGTCGAAAGCGATAGTAATCATTTAACCTCTCTTCCAAGTAATGTTAACAACTATTACTTAAAAGTAACCTCCAGAGAAAACAAAGTGACTCGTTTAGCAATTGATAAGATTGAAGAGGTCATTGAGGAAGGTAAGCAGCTTTACAAGATAACGGCAAAAGCACCTGACTTAGTTCAACGTGATAAAGACGGTAAGTTAAGAGACACTTACACTTATTATCTTGAAAAACCGAGGGCTACCGAGGATAAGGTTTATTACAACTTCCATGATTTAGCAAAAGACATGCAAGCAAATCCTACTGGTGAGTTTAAACTTGGTGCAGATTTGAATGCAGTTAACGTTAAGCCAGCAGGTAAAGCTTATGTTATGGCTAAGTTTAGAGGTACTTTATCAAGTGTAGAGAATCATCAGTACACGATTCATAACTTAGAAAGACCTTTGTTTAATGAGGCTGAAGGTGCTACACTCAAAAACTTTAACTTAGGTAATGTAAATATAAACATGCCTTGGGCTGATAAAGTTGCACCTATTGGTAATATGTTTAAGAAGTCTACACTTGAGAATATCAAAGTAGTAGGTTCAGTAACAGGAAATAACGATGTAACCGGTGCTGTCAATAAGTTAGACGAAGCTAATATGCGCAATGTAGCTTTTATTGGCAAGATTAACAGTCTTGGAGATAAAGGCTGGTGGTCTGGTGGACTTGTCAGCGAAAGTTGGATAAGTAACGTTGATAAAGCTTACGTTGATGCTAAGATTAGTGCCAATAAATCTAAATATGGTGGTTTAATTGGTAAACTAGATCATGGTATTGACTCGATGACAGTAGGTAAAAAAGGATTTCTCCGAAATGCTGTAATAAAAGGTACTATGAATTTGATTCAGCATGGCGAAAGTGGAGGTGTAATTCATAACAACTTTAACTGGGGTGTCATTGAAGATGTCGTAACAATGCTTAAAGTAAATAATGGTGAAATTGTCTATGGTTCACCAGCCTTGAATGATAATGACCAATATTTTGGATTAGATAATATCAAACGTGTAAATTATGTAAATGGTGTTGCAAGTGGTTTATCTTCCTACAAACATTCAAATCGTATTACTGGTATCTCTCAAGAAGAAGCAGATGCTAAAATCGCTAAGATGAATATCACAGCCAACACCTTTACTATTCAAGATCCTGTCGTAAACAAGTTAAATCGTATCATCGATAGAGATTCTGATTATAAAGCTATTCAGGACTATAAAGAGACAAGAGAAGTAGCTTATCGAAACTTGGAAAAATTGCAACCATTTTATAACAAAGAGTGGATTGTAAACCAAGGGAATAAATTAACAGATGAGTCCAATCTTGTTAAGAAAACCGTTCTGTCTGTAACGGGTATGAAATCAGGGCAGTTTGTAACTGATTTATCGGATATTGATAAGATTATGGTTCACTATGCTGATGGTACAAAAGAAGAGTTAGCTGTAATTGCTAAAACGGACTCTAAAGTAGCTCAAGTAAAAGAGTATGATGTGGCAGGTCAAAACATTGTCTATACTCCAAATATGGTTATGAAGAATCGTAACCAGTTAGCAAGCGGTATTAAAGAGAAGTTAGCTAGTGTTACCTTACTTTCAGATGAAGTTCGTAGCTTGATGGATCAGCGTGATAAACCTTGGAAGAACACACCAGATAAGAAAACTGAGTATATTAAAGGCTTGTATTTCGAAGAAAGCTTTGAAGAAGTAAAAGGAAACTTAGAAAAACTTGTTAGTCAGATTTTAGAAAATGAAGATCATCAGTTAAACGGTGGGGAAGTAGTTGAGCGTGCTTTACTTAAGAAAGTTGAAGATAACAAAGCTAAAATTATGATGGGACTGACTTATCTTAATCGTTACTATGATATCAAATATGGTGATTTGAGTATCAAAGATATTATGATGTTTAAACCTGACTTTTATGGTAAGACACCAAGTGTATTAGATCGTTTGATTCAAATTGGGTCAAGAGAGCATTTCTTAAAAGGTGACCGTACACAAGATGCTTACAAAGAAGTGATTGCTGGTGCAACTGGTAAAGGTGATTTACGTAGCTTCTTAGACTATAACATGCGTTTATTTACAGAAGATAAAGATTTGAATGACTGGTTTATTCATTCTGCGAAAAACGTTTATGTAGTAGAACCTGAAACAAGCACAGAAGTCTTTAAAGATAAGCGTCACCGTGTATTTGATGGTTTAAATAATGATATTCACGGTCGTATGATTTTACCATTGCTCAATTTGAAGAAAGCTCATATATTTATGATTTCTACCTATAACACTTTAGCTTATAGTTCATTTGAGAGATATGGTAAAAATACAGAGGAAGCGAGAGAGTCTTTAAAACCTAAGATTAATTTAGTAGCAAAAGCACAACAAAGATACCTAGACTTTTGGTCTCGTTTAGCTCTTCCGAGTGTACGTGATAAACTCCTTAAGAGTCAAAATATGGTACCGACTCCTGTGTGGGACAGTCAGTGGTATGACGGCATTCCCGATGCAAATCGTCAAGGTTATGGACGAGGTGGTGCAGTGGTATCTCCTATTCGTGAGCTATTCGGCCCGACTGATCGTTGGCATCAAGTAAATGGCGCTATGGGGGCGATGGCTAAGATTTATGGCGACCCGTATAAAGACGATCAAGTGTATTTCATGGTTACGAAAATGTTAGACGACTTTGGTATTTCAGCCTTTACCCATGAAACGACTCACGTTAACGATAGAATGGTTTACTACGGAGGTCATAGACACCGTGAAGGTACTGATTTAGAAGCCTTCGCTCAAGGTATGTTACAAACTCCTGATAAGTCTACTCCAAATAGTGAATATGGTGCGCTCGGTATCAATATGGCTTATGAGCGTAAAAATGATGGAGAGCAACTTTATAACTATGACCCAGCTAAGTTAGACAGTCGAGACAAGATTGATAGTTATATGAAAAACTACAATGAGTCTATGATGATGTTGGATTACTTAGAAGCTACTGCTGTTATTAATCAAAAGTTATCTGATAACTCTAAGTGGTTCAAGAAGATGGATAAAGAGTGGCGCACCAATGCGGATAGAAATCGTTTAATTGGAGAACCACACCAGTGGGACAAATTGCGTGACTTGACGGAAGAAGAGAAGAAATTACCAATTGATAGCATTGACAAGTTGGTAGATAATAACTTTGTAACTCTTCATGGTATGCCAAATAACGGTCGCTTCCGTACGGAAGGTTTTGATAGTGCTTATCAAACTGTCAATATGATGGCAGGTATCTTTGGCGGGAATACGAGTCGAAGCACCGTAGGTTCTATTTCCTTTAAACACAATACTTTCCGTATGTGGGGTTACTATGGTTATGAAAATGGCTTTATCCCTTATGTTTCTAACAAGTTAAAAGGTGATGCCAACAGAGAAAATAAAGGGCTTTTAGGTGATGATTTCATTATCAAGAAAGTTTCTAATAATCAATTCCAAAACCTCGAAGAGTGGAAGAAACATTGGTATCATGAAGTGTATGCGAAAGCACAGAAAGGCTTTGTTGAGATTGAAGTAGACGGTTCTAAAATTTCAACTTATGCTCAACTCCAAGACTTATTTAACACTGCTGTTGAGAAAGACTTGAAAGAAGGTGGTTTCAAGCATACCGAAGGTCTCAAGTGGAAAGTTTACAAGAAGTTGTTACAAAACACAGACGGTTTCTTAAATCCGTTGTTTAAAATATAAAGGGGACAAGTTTTTTGATCCCTATGAAAAGTCATCATTTGATGGCTTTTTTCTATTCAGGGAGGTTGAAGGGCTATAGAAGTCATGATATAATATAAAGTAGATTTCTGTATTATAAAACAAAAATTGTTTGAACATCATTCATTTTATGTTCAAGCGATAGTAAAATAAAATAGGGGCTCTAAACCCTTGATACGAAAGGAAAAAAACTCAATGGCTACTATTCAATGGTTGGTCTAGAAGATTTAAAATAATAAAACATTGTGAAGTAGAATAAATGCTTAAAACCCTTGAATTCCAAGGGTTTTTGTTAGTTTAGATTTTAATTTTTCACATTGTTATAAGTGCTTAATTGAGCAATAATCATCAATAAAAATATTTTTTTGGTGTTGAGTTTGGTGTTCAAATATTTGTTATGTTACGGAAAGGAATTTCACAATCTTTCCGTTTTTTTTTATTTTCAGGAGGGAAAATGACAAAAGAATTACAATCATCACGCTATATTGTCATTTCATTTTTAGTACGTGAAATGGGAATTGATATTGTTGAGGCCATCACTCTTATGGCTGAATTAGAAAAAAGTGGCTTAGTTCGATTGGAATCAAGTGGAGATTTAATACTCAAAGAACTTGGAGGTGCTCTATGAAACGAATTACCGCAAATCAATACCAAACTTCAGAACGGTATTATAAATTACCTAAAATTCTTTTTGAGGATGAGAAATATATGGATATGAAACTAGAAGTAAAGGTGGCTTATTCTATTTTAAAAGATCGTTTAGAATTATCTCTCAGTCGTGGTTGGATAGATGAAGAAGGCGCGGTTTATTTAGTATTTTCTAATTCTAATCTGATGAGGCTGTTAGGTTGTTCAAAGTCAAAATTACTGTCCATGAAAAAGACTCTTAAAGAATATGACTTAATTGATGAAGTCCAACAGTCTTCAAGTGAGAAAGGAAGACTAGCTAATAAGATTTATTTAGGGGAATTATATTCTACCCCAGTAAGTAATTCAAACAGGCCTAGTGTTAAAAAAAGACTAGGGCAGGTTGAAAATGAAACGGGCCCAGTCTCACATTCAGCCCCTAGTGAGACTGAAGTTAGTGAGACTAAATATAGTGAGACTGATTCTTTATTTATTGGGGATGAGGAGGAGAGGAATACTCAACCTATCTTGAGAAGAAAAGTAGAAAAGGTCACAAAATATGATCGAGATTATATTTGGGGATTGGTACAAGAACAATTTAGACGAGAAGGTTTTTCTGAAACAGCCAGTGAAATTGCTATGACTGATTTCGAGAGAATCTATCAGTATGCTCTTGACAATGTTCGCTTTGTGAGACGTGCGGAAGTACTTGCTGAATTTGTGTTTAATGGCCTATATTCCGTTTGGAATAACCGTGTTAGAAAAGGAGGTGGTTAAAATGTCGACAATCGAGTGGATATTAGTTATGCTCATTTTAATTTCAAGTGGTGTGACACTTTGGACATTGATAGTCGATCAGAAAGGAGTGATAAAGAAATGAGATTTATTGATTTATTTTCAGGTATCGGTGGATTTCGACTTGGAATGGAAACTGTTGGACACGAGTGTATTGGATTTTGTGAGATTGATAAATTTGCTAGAGAATCTTATAAATCCATTTTTCAAACGGAAGGAGAAATAGAATTTCATGACATACGAGATGTTTCAGATGACGAATTTAAAAAACTTAGAGGGAAAGTCGATATCATCTGTGGGGGATTCCCTTGTCAAGCATTTTCAATCGCAGGAAGACGATTGGGATTTGAAGATACTAGAGGAACTTTGTTCTTTGAAATTGCTCGGGCGGCCAAACAAATCCAACCACGTTTTCTTTTTCTTGAAAATGTTAAAGGCTTACTCAATCACGATAAGGGACGGACGTTCACCACAATCCTTACCACACTTGATGAGTTGGGGTTTGATGTTGAGTGGCAGGTGCTTAACAGTAAGGATTTTGGCGTTCCCCAAAACAGAGAGAGGGTGTTTATTATCGGACATTCTAGAAAGAAAGGTACCAGACTCTTATTTCCTTTCAGACGAGAAGGTCAAACAACTAACTCTGAGACTTTAAAAACACTAGGGAATTTGAATCCATCAAAAAGTGGAATGAGCGGTAAAGTCTATTATTCAGAAGGGCTAGCGCCAACCTTAGTTCGTGGAAAAGGTGAAGGATTCAAGGTTGCGATTCCTTGTATGACACCAGACAGATTAGACAAGAGACAAAATGGGAGACGCTTTAAGGAAAACCAAGAGTCGATGTTTACTTTAAATACTCAGGATCGTCATGGTATTGTCGTTGTTGGAGATTTACCGACTAGCTTTAAGGAGACAGGTCGCGTATATGGAAGCGAGGGCTTATCTCCAACACTGACTACGATGCAAGGAGGCGATAAAATTCCCAAAATACTGATTCCAGAACCAATCCAATTTCTAAAAGTCCGGGAGGCAACTAAAAAAGGATATGCTCAAGCAGAGATTGGAGATTCAATCAATTTGGAAAGACCAAGTTCACAGTATCGGCGTGGTAGAGTTGGAAAAGGTATAGCGAATACTTTAACAACTAGTGGTCAAATGGGAGTAGTAGTGGCTAGCTATGAAGGAGAAGATAAGCAAGTTTACCATGTAGCTGGTGTTTTAATAGATGGACAATTTTACCGTTTGAGAATACGACGAATCACTCCTAAAGAGTGTTTTCGCCTACAAGGCTTTCCTGATTGGGCTTTTGAAGCTGCTAGAAAAGTCTCTAGTAATAGTCAGCTCTATAAACAAGCTGGTAATAGTGTAACCGTTCCTGTGATTGCTGCAATCGCAAAGAAATTAAAAGAAATAGAGGAAAAAGATGAAAGCTTTAAATAAAGAGTCAATACTAGATTGTGATGAATTAGAAACAGAATTACATGCTGCAGAAATCAAACAGCTGGATGAACAAATATTTTTGATACCCAATTATCCATGTGAGTTTGAGGTGACATTTTTAGATGATTACCATAAAAAACATAATTACCCACTATTTTATGAATCCTATCTTCAAAACATTATGGAATTCCTTGAAAGTCAGGATATAAAGAACGGAGTTGATGCCTTTGTAGATGATAATCAAAATCTTGTTTTTGTTTTATATGGACAAGGCTATCGAGCCGAGGGAAAAGAGGGAATACTTACAACCCAAGTAACTGTAAAAGCTTATGATGAAGACAAGAAATCGATTAACTTCTCAAAGTTATTAGATTCCTTAATCGTCTCAGAATATCAAATGGAACCGAATCTTTGGGAGGTCTCCCATGATTGATCTCTATCTAAGTAAAAATAACCATAGAAATCAACTTCTTTTAGATTTCTTTCAAAACTACGGAATAGAGGTATCTTGTCATTCGATTTCTGAAATGACAAAGGACAAATTAATTGAGATGATGAGCTATTCTTCAGATTGTTTTGAGTTTTTATCTCCCAATTTATTACGATTTAAGAATCGAGATAACCTAAAATTAACAGATTTCATCGAAATGATATTAAAAAATCCTGAACTAACCATCAGACTTCCTCTTGCGGTTTCAAATAAGCGAGTTTATCCAAATTTGAATTTGGAAGAGGCTAGAGCTCTATTGCCAAGAGATACGAAACAATTGATTTACATGGAACAAACACATTATTTATCTAGTTAAAGGAGAAGCAATATGGCTGAACGATTTTGGGAGAATTTGTCCATTATTTTGGCTGAAAGAAATATCAGCTGGATTGAGTTAACCAGGAAAATGTTTGCGGGAGAATTTCACTATCCAAGTGAATTGAATCGTTTGTATCAAAAGATTCGTCACTACAAGATGGAACAACGAATGCCTCAAAGTCCATGGGTAGAAAGGATTGTGCAGGTATTAGATTTAGATTATGAAGATTTATTTCGGAGGTAACTATGAGAAGAATAATTCCAGTTTATATATTCCAACAAGTAAATGTCCTATTGGTATCCCTATACTTACTGAAATTGCTTTGTATCGGTGAGTTAACTATACTACAGGTTCTCTATGGTGCGTCTCTCATTTCTTTTTTATGGATGTATGGTCAACGAAAACAAGTGGTCAAGGTCAATATGAAAACTAGGATGAAATGGCTTGGTATTGGATTCGTTAGCCTACTGATTATAAGTCTATGTTTTAGTCTGATTCATGCTCAAGGAAGCACGAATCAAGCAAACTTAATTGGCCTTCAACATCAAGTTCCTTGGTTTTCATTTTTATTGTTCTTAATCAATGCGAGTATGGTTGAAGAATTTCTGTATAGAGAAATTTTATGGAACTTGGTCAGAAAATTAGATATTCGAGTTGCTTTGACAAGTGTTTTATTTGCCTTAGTACATCATCCAGGAACCATTCTAGCTTGGTGTTTATATGTTTCACTTGGGATGTTTTTAGGGATGGTGCGCTATCAATCTGACTTTTGGGGAAGTATGGGTCTACATTTGGTGTGGAACCTACTAGTTTATAGTTTGCTGCTTTTTTAGACAAAATTAGCTTATTTTAGGGAAATGAAATGCTAACGTTATGTAACAATGTTAGTCTTTTATTTCAAAATCTTTGTTTAGTATGAATTTAGCTCTACAGAAAAATAAAAAATGTGATAAAAATTTCAACTACTCTTATCTATAATAAAGCTACCTGTTCTTTGAAAATTGAATCCACTCCGTCTTGATTAGCGTGCCTGTGTAAGTAGGGACTGAGAGTATTACCCTGTGAAGGGCAACTGGCACAAGACGTGTGTGAGAATTTTCTAACAGACACGGAGTTTATCGTTACCAGACTTAAACGATGCGACAAACTAGATAAAGGAGTTAATCATGAAGGTAGTAAACTTGTATGATTTGAAACAAATGGGAAATAAAGGTGGATGTACCATCCAATTGATTCATCACTTTCCCTTTGGTATGGGCTTAGGACATCTTAAAAAAGACTACATTGAATTTCAACGTGTTGGTATCGTTGATGGGAAAGCAGTAGAAATTACTCTTCGAGAACCTTATTCGAGAGATCTACTGCAGGTTGTCAAGTCGATTAAGCAACGTCAGAAATTGATAGCTTATCGTTATAAAGAAGGAAAGCTGCTATTTGTGAAGAAGGAGGCCTCAGATGTCCTCTGAACAACAGGAACGAATGGCCGTTCAATATGCTGAGCGTAGTCTTTTATTTACTGTAAAAAGTCTTTTAAAGATTCTAGAATGGTCAAGACGTCATGCTTTAGCACAGGATTCCGCCTATAAGATAGGGGTGCAGAAATTAGAAGAATTGCTACAATCTCCTTATTCGATTGATACGATTAATCTGAAAAAAGATTTTTTAGACAAACCAATTGATATAGAGAAATTTAAAGCTTTTTTAGAAAAAGAAGAGATTCCTTTAGCCATCGCTTGGCAAGGGGATTCTCTGCATTTCTACACGAAAGACCGTTCGATTCTAGACAATCATTTAGACCATCTGTTAGAAAAAATGGTTAATGATCCGGAGAAATTAGCTGATTTTACCATGGATCAGTCATTAGACGATGCAATTGATGAGGCTAAATCCCAAATTACCTTTAGACAAGAAGGGGCCGTCAAACAGAAAGAGATGGTGAGATGATGTACAGTGGAAAGAAATTCCTACTATTCTCACTGTTAGGTATCTTCCTAGGCTATCTTTTTCATCGTTTGACGCTTTTGTATGATTCCTATACAGGAAATACCTTAGATAAATGGACTCATCTTCTAATGGAAGGTCAAGATGAAGTTCTTCAGTCTCCATGGAATGTTTCTTTTACTGGAAAATCAAGTGCTTTTTTTCTACTAGGTTTTGTGATGATGTTACTGGTTTATCTCTATCTAGAGACTGGTAAAAAACAATACCGAGAAGGGGTAGAATACGGGAGCGCCCGTTTTGGAACTCTAAAAGAAAAGAAGTTTTTTTACGGTAAGGAATTTTCTCATGATACGATCTTAGCCCAAGATGTTCGTTTGACATTATTAGATAAAAAACCACCCCAATATGATAGGAATAAGAATATAGCGGTGATCGGAGGTTCAGGAAGTGGGAAGACATTTCGCTTTGTGAAACCCAATCTGATTCAGATGAATAGTTCAAATATTGTCGTGGATCCTAAAGATCACTTGGCCGAGAAAACAGGCAAACTCTTTTTAGAACATGGCTACCAAGTAAAGGTGTTAGATTTAGTCAATATGAAGAACTCAGATGGCTTCAATCCTTTTCGCTATATAGAGACAGAAAATGATTTGAATCGCATGCTGACGGTTTATTTTAATAACACCAAAGGCTCTGGCTCCCGTAGTGATCCATTTTGGGATGAAGCTTCTATGACTTTGGTACGAGCTTTAGCCTCTTACTTGGTCGATTTCTATAATCCACCTAAAACAAGAGAACAGCTCATAGAAGAAAGTCGTTTAAGTCAAAAGGAATATCAAAACTTGTTGAAACGTCAAAAAAAAGAAGTGGAAGAGCGAAAAAAACGAGGGCGTTATCCAAGTTTTGCTGAAATCTCAAAACTCATTAAACACTTATCCAAGGGTGAAAACCAAGAAAAAAGTGTCTTAGAAATTCTATTTGAAAATTATGCTAAAAAGTATGGAACTGAAAATTTTACCATGCGAAATTGGGCAGATTTCCAAAATTATAAGGATAAGACTCTGGATTCTGTTATAGCTGTAACCACTGCTAAATTTGCCCTCTTCAATATTCAAAGTGTCATGGATTTGACCAAAAGAGATACCCTTGATATGAAGACATGGGGCAAGGAAAAATCAATGGTTTACTTAGTTATCCCAGATAACGATAGTACCTTTCGCTTTCTTTCAGCCCTCTTTTTTTCAACCGTATTTCAAACCCTAACAAGACAAGCAGATATTGATTTTAAGGGTCAATTGCCTCTTCATGTGAGAGTCTACTTAGATGAGTTCGCAAATATCGGAGAAATTCCAGATTTTGCTGAACAAACCTCAACAGTCCGTTCTCGGAATATGAGTCTCGTTCCCATTCTTCAAAATATTGCCCAACTTCAAGGGCTCTATAAAGAAAAAGAAGCTTGGAAAACCATTCTTGGGAACTGTGATAGCTTAGTCTACTTAGGCGGTAATGATGAAGATACCTTTAAATTTATGAGTGGCTTACTCGGTAAACAAACCATTGATGTTCGAAATACTAGTCGTTCCTTTGGCCAGACAGGTTCAGGATCCCTTTCTCATCAAAAGATTGCTCGTGATTTAATGACACCTGATGAAGTCGGAAATATGAAACGGCATGAATGCCTGGTTCGAATTGCCAATATTCCTGTCTTTAAAAGCAAAAAATACAATTCAACCAAGCATCCAAACTGGAAGTACCTAGCCAATCAAGAAACCGATGAACGGTGGTGGAACTATCAAATCAATCCTTTGAATCAAAGACAAGAAAATCATCTTGAAGGCCTTAGAATTCGTGATTTAACTTTTGAATCTAGTTTAAAATAAAAATAGAAAAGAGGAAATAGATGATTACGCATTTTAAAGGTTTTGTTTATGGAGTAGACGCAAGTGCTATGTTTGCACAAGCTATGTCTTTGTTACAGAAGGGATTGATTGCGGTTGGTGCCTTTCTCGTTGTTGTAGGGATTGTCAATCTTGCAACCAACATTAAAGATGGTGGACCAGGTGTTCGGAATGCCATTCTGGAAATAGTCGGTGGTGTTATGGTAGGGGCTGCTGGAGCCTTTGTAACTCAAATTTCAATTTAGGAGGATAAACAATGATATGAATCTTAGTTTAGTCTCACCCTTTGTTTACCTTGCATCTGAAAAAATATCAGCTGAAAATTTATTTGAAGGATTTAATGTAGATTTACAATCTACGGTAGATCTGATTAAATCTCTATCTAGCTATAATCCAACCGTTTGGACCTATATGTCTAGTATTACTAAAAGTGTCATGCAGCCTCTTGGAGTTGCGATTTTATCAGTTGTTCTTATCTTAGAATTTTCGAAGATGGCAAAGAAAATTGCTAACTCAGGAGGAGCGATGACCTTTGAAGCATTAGCGCCGATGTTGATTAGTTATATTATGGTCGCAGTGGTAATTACCAACACTACCGTGATTGTAGAAGCCATCATCGGGATTGCGAGTCACGCCATTGAACAAGTGGCCTCGATTGTGGCTCACGGTGGGGCAAAGTATGATACCATCTCTGGATTAAAAGGTTCAGGATTTATTGGCCGGATGATTGTGGGATTTTTCGCCCTCCTCATTTGGCTAGTTCGGATAGTAAGTGCAGCCATGGTTAATCTTTTGGTATCTATTCGATTTATTCAACTCTACCTTATGATTCCATTTGCCCCTCTTACGATTCCAACATTTTTAAGTGATGAGTGGAAGTCTATTGGTATTGGCTATTTAAAAAATATTATGGTCTATGCGGTACAAGGGGTTCTTATTTTTCTGATTGTTTCTCTTGTTCCTTTGTTTGAATCTGCTGGGAAAATAGCTGTTTCAAATGGTGCAGGAGTCTTGCAATCTCTTGCGATTATGTTTGGTAGTTTGGTACAAGCTATCTTACTGATTATTGCCCTCGTTGGTTCTCAACGTACGGCTCGCTCAATCTTAGGTATGTAATTAGATAAAGGCTAGGAAGTGATTGCTTCTTAGCCTTTTTAGAAAGGAAAGTCATGAATACACGTGTCTTTAAAGACATCTCAAAATACCAACACAGGGCTTGGTTAGGTTTCACCACAAGACAAATCATTTTTGTTTTACCAGCCTTTATTGTCACAATTATTGTTTTGGGCTTGAATCTCTTTTTCTGGCAATTTGGAGATTGGTTTGTTTACGGTTTTGTGTTTGCCTTTACCATTCCCCTCATGCTTTTTGGAGTCTATAAACCCAATGATTTATATTTTGAACATTATTTGAAATACCGTCTTCATTTTGAATTAACGGTTCCCCTACGCACAATTACAGGAAAGAAAGGACCTGAACATGAAAAGAAAATCAAATACATTAAAGAAACAAAAAACTTCAATGACTAATAAAAAGGAAGTAGTTAAAGGGAAAAAAGAGGAAGTGTTACCCTCTACGGCTAATACTCTTTCCTATCAAGCCCTGTATCAAAATGGTCTGATGCAGGTAAAAGAAGATTATTTCTCACAAAGCTATTTACTTGGAGATGTCAATTACCAGACCGTTGGTTTAGAAGATAAGGGGGCAATCATTGAGAAGTATTCTGATTTGATTAACTCCTTAGACGACCAAACCAACTTCCAATTGACTATCTTTAATAAAAGATTGAATTTAGAAAAATTCAGACAAAGTGTTTTGTATGAGGAAAAAGAAGATGGGTATGATACCTATCGTAAAGAATTGAATCGGATGATGAATCAGAATTTAGACAGTGGCGAAAATAACTTTTCGGCTGTTAAACTGATTAGCTTTGGTAGAAAGGATTCTAATCCCAAACAAGCCTATCGTTCCTTGTCCCAAATAGGAGAATATTTCAAGAGTGGTTTCTCAGAAATTGATGCTCGATTTGAATCCTTGGCTGGAGAAGACCGTGTCAACTTGTTGGCCGATATGCTTAGAGGAGAACACCATCTTCCTTTTTCTTACCGTGATTTAACCAGATCTGGTCAGACAACTCGTCACTTCATAGCACCTAATCTCTTGGATTTTAAAAACAAGAATTACCTACAAATCAATGACCGCTTATTACAGATTGTCTATGTAAGAGACTACGGCATGGAATTAGGGGATCAGTTTATCCGAGACCTCATGCAAGGAGATTTGGAATTGATTGTGAGCCTCCATGCACAAAGTTCAACCAAGGCAGATGCCATGAAGAAACTACGAACAAAGAAGACCTTGATGGAATCACAAAAGATTGGGGAACAACAAAAACTAGCTCGTACAGGTATCTATTTGGAAAAAGTAGGTCATGTATTAGAAAGCAATATCGATGAAGCTGAGGAACTCTTAAAAACCATGACAGAGACAGGAGATAAACTATTTCAAACAGTCTTTTTGATTGGTGTTTTTGGTCAGGATGAAGAAGAACTCAAACAAGCCCTAGACACGATCCAACAAGTGGCCGGCTCAAATGACCTAATAATTGATAAACTTCCCTATATGCAAGAAGCAGCCTTTAATAGTTTGTTGCCATTTGGTTGTGATTTTTTAGAGGGAGTATCACGGAGTTTATTAACATCTAATGTAGCAGTGAACTCTCCATGGACTTCAGTAGATTTACAAGACCGTAGTGGGAAATATTACGGTATCAATCAAATCTCAAGTAATATTATTACAATTGATCGTAGCCTATTAAATACACCGTCTGGTCTGATTTTAGGGACATCTGGAGCTGGGAAAGGGATGGCAACCAAGCATGAGATTATCACGACCAAAATCAAGGAATCTAGTGAAAATACTGAAATTATCATCGTGGATCCAGAAGCAGAGTACAGTGTTATTGGACGGGCTTTTGGTGGAGAAATGATTGATATTGCGCCCGATTCCCAAACCTATCTCAATGTCCTTGACTTGTCTGAGGAAAATATGGATGAAGATCCTGTAAAGGTAAAATCAGAATTTCTTTTATCCTTTATCGGCAAGTTATTGGATAGAAAAATGGATGGAAGAGAAAAATCGATTATCGACCGAGTTACGAGACTCACCTATCAGTCATTTAAAGAGCCTTCTTTGGAAGAATGGGTCTTTGTCTTGAGTCAACAACCAGAAGAAGAAGCGCAGAATTTGGCACTTGATATGGAACTGTATGTCGAAGGTTCTCTTGATATTTTTTCTCATAAGACCAATATTCAGACAGGATCTAATTTCTTGATTTATAACGTTAAGAAGTTAGGAGATGAGCTGAAACAAATCGCCCTTATGGTTGTTTTTGATCAGATATGGAATCGTGTCGTTCGGAACCAAAAATTGGGGAAGAAGACCTGGATTTATTTTGATGAAATGCAACTTCTCTTATTAGATAAATATGCCAGTGATTTCTTCTTTAAATTGTGGAGTCGTGTCAGAAAATATGGAGCCAGTCCGACTGGAATAACTCAAAATGTCGAAACTTTATTGTTAGATCCAAACGGTAGACGGATTATTGCAAATAGTGAATTTATGATTCTCCTTAAGCAAGCAAAAAATGACCGAGAAGAACTGGTTCAACTCTTAGGCTTGTCAAAAGAACTCGAAAAATACCTAGTCAATCCAGAAAAAGGGGCAGGACTGATAAAAGCTGGTTCAGTTGTCGTACCCTTTAAAAATAAGATTCCTCAAGGTACTCAATTGTTTGATATCATGAGTACGGATCCTGATAAAATGGCTTCTAACTAAGGGGAAGGTAAATGAAGGATAAAAGAGAAATCATACGTGCCCGAAAGGCATTTAGAAGAAGTCTAAAAGATGAGAAAAAATTCTTGAAACAAGGAAAGAAGGAGGTGAGGAAACAGAAAAAAGATTCCGCTGTACTGGATGAAAAAGCATGGAAAAAAGAGATAAAAGAAAAGCTAGAGGAGATGAGAGATGCTTCAAAGGCTAGAGTAAAACAAGCAAATGAAGACTACAATCATATTCTTCAAAATAGTCCTTCCTCTCTTTTGAATCGCAAAGAATTAAGAGACAGACGATTACCTCATGCTAGGAAACGATTGAAAATAGCCAAGAAGCAATTTAGAGAAGCCAAGGTAGAAACAAAAGAAGAAAGAAAAGAGAATCGTAAAGAAAGAAAAACCAATCAAAAATTTCTCTACGGTCAGGAATCGAAACAAAAATCTAATTTTTTCTTTCAAGGGAAGAGTTTAGAAGAATTAAAAGCTAAGAAAGAAGTCAAGGCTGCAAAAGAGAATCTAAAATCTACTAAACAAGCCTATAAGTCCAAAAAAGTCAGTAGGAAAGTCAAAAATTTTCTTTATGTCCTTGGACGTGAAGGTGGGGAGTTAGCTTCAGAAAATGAAGATTTAGAAGGCTATCGCACGCTTCAAGAGACCATTAGAAAAGGAAAACGCTATAGTCGGCTTTCTTATAATCTGGGGAAAGCTAGTGTCAAAACAGGACAAGCAACAGGTCGTTTTACCAAGAAAAGACTGACCAACACAAAAGAGCGATACCATCATTTTAAGGATGGAAAAGGATGGAAACTAGCGAAAGAGAATCCAAGTTCCTTTAAAAATCGGTTTCGAAAATTAAAGAAACAAGGTCTTACAAGTGCCCGAAATATCTATCAAAAACTAAAAGCAGCCTTTTCCTTCTTTACATTTGCGGCTGGAAATCCTGTAACATGGATAGTTGGAGGATTAGTCTTTCTTCTCTTACTTATGATGAGCTTCTTTTTAGGATTTTCATCTGCTAGTTTGATTCAACAAGATGAATTTGAATTAACAAAAGCTTATACCCACCTAACTTGGGAAGACGCAGAACATACTCGTACAAATGACAAAGGAATTACCTATTACACAAAAGTTGATGATGTGATGGGATATATGAACTTTAAATTCCATGACTATGAGTTACACAAACCAGTTCACTTATTTAGTTCAGAAACTTACAAGGATTATCTGTCTACTTTGTGGCATGATTTAAACGATGGGGAAGATTTGAAATCCATGCAAGACCTTTATGAAACTCCTAAGTATAAACTATCTAAAGACGATCAAGAGGAAATGAAGGAACTAAAAGAAGAAGGTGTCTATGCTTCCATGCAGGAATTAGACAATCCGTTTGAGGGACAAAGCAACGAAGATAGTCTAACCATGACTTATCGTTACGGATACTATGATTTAGACGGGAAACCTACTCTTCAGGAGTACATTCTACTAGAAGCGAAGGCTCACCAAACGATTGTCGCACCAATGGATGGGGTCGTATCACTAGATGGTAACAATATAATTCTCACTAACGGAAAAGGAGAGAATGAGAGTCGATTGACCTTGTATTCTATTCATAATGGCCGTGCGATTGAGGGTACAAGAGTCCTAACGGGTGATATTATTGGTGAAACACCAGATGATACAGGTTTGAAAGTTTCCTATCAAAAGTATAAGAACAAGAAAGAAAAATTGGTGTATGTCAATCCGCAATTTTATTTTCCCAAAGTCATTCAACTTCAGACAACTATCTTACCTGCCATTGGTCAGTTTGGTGGGGATGAGTTTGAACGAGCAAAACATATTTATGATTTTTTGAAATCTCAAGGCGCAAGTCCCCAAGCCATTGCGGCTATTTTAGGAAATTGGTCTGTAGAGTCTTCTATTAATCCAAAACGAGCTGAAGGAGATTATTTATCTCCTCCAGTTGGCGCTACCGATTCCTCATGGGATGATGAAAGCTGGTTAGCGATTGGAGGTCCAGCCATTTATAGTGGTGCTTATCCTAATATTCTTCATAGAGGTCTAGGTTTAGGGCAATGGACAGATACCGCAGATGGTTCAACACGTCATACAGCCTTATTGAATTATGCACATAGCAAAAATAAGAAGTGGTATGATTTAGACCTCCAACTTGATTTTATGCTTCATGGGGATAGTCCTTACTATCAAAGTTGGTTAAAAGATTTCTTTAAAAATACGGGCAGTGCAGCCAATCTCGCCCAACTCTTCCTCACCTATTGGGAGGGAAATTCTGGTGACAAACTACTGGAAAGACAAACCAGAGCAACGGAATGGTATTACCAAATTGAAAAAGGCTTCAGCCAAACAAATGGAGGACAGGCAAAAAGTGACCCACAATCCCTTGAAGGGGTTCGTGGGGACTTGTATGATCATTCTGTTCCTGGTGGTGGAGATGGTATGGCCTATGCCTATGGACAATGTACATGGGGTGTTGCGGCTCGTATGAATCAGTTAGGCTTAAAATTAAAAGGTAGAAATGGAGAAAAGATTTCGATCATTAATACCATGGGAAATGGTCAGGACTGGGTTGCGACAGCGTCAAGTCTTGGTGGGGAAACAGGCTCTACACCAAGAGCAGGTGCTATTGTTTCTTTTGCGGGAGGTACACATGGCACACCAGCAGACTATGGTCATGTGGCTTTTGTAGAGAAGGTCTATGATGATGGTTCTTTCCTCGTGTCTGAAACCAACTATGGTGGCAACCCTAACTATACCTTTAGAAAAATCTCTCAAGCAGATAGTGCCATTAGTTTTGCTTATACGGTGAAATAAAAGAATCATGTCATCAGTTTAGGTGACATGATTCTTATTTTTTATAGAGTGACATATTTAATGCCATAGGCTGATAAGTTACTTGATGATCATCTTTAATCAATTGACTGTAAGCAACAAATCCGAACTGTTCATAAAATTGAATGACTTTAGGATGATTGATACTATCTAAAAATACCATCTGAGTTCCTACAATTGCTCGAAATTCTTCAATTTTTTGAATTACAATTTCAAATAACTCTTGTCCTAATAGTTTATTTAGCTTTGTGTTTTTGCCGAATTGACCGATAAGTAACACAGGGAGATAATCAATATTTTTTGGACTTTTTCCTTTTAGGACGAGTTTCTTTTTTAAGGATTTCTCTAAATCAGAAATATCAACAACTTTGAGAGATAAACTAAAGAATCCTATGATGTTATTTGTTTCAGTTTCTTCAACGATAAAATTACGAGAACGATGTTGTTTTTCAAAATTTGGAGCTTTATCAGATAGATAAGTCAACATCTCTTCATTACCGTTGAAATCAACATTTTCTAAAATGATAGTTTTAAATAGCTCCTGAACTTGTTTCTCAGTTTTATCAGGAGCTAGCACTTGAATATTTTCAAGATATTGCTTAAGTGGTGTTACTTGAATTGTCATCTTACAGATACTTTGAAATGAGTTTATTTTTCGTTGGAGCGGTAGCGTCCTGTGATTCAATAGATTTCAAGACTGCTTGTAGCTTTTTAGATGGTTTATGATTAAGAATTTTTAGAGCATCTTCGTTTGTTAGTTTTATATCACGTGTTAAACTGATTGTAGCCATTTGTTCGACCTCCTGTTTCTACTTAAATTCATTATAGCTTATTTTGAACAAAAGTTCAATCTGAAGATAGTGTATGTTTTCTATAGTGTATAAATCCAAAATAAGTTTTTCTCTTGCATTTGTAGCTCATATTCGTTAGAATAATGGTGTAGATGAGTGGTTGGCTCACGGTCAATCTGATAGTAATCTTGGACATAAGGGCCAAGCGGTGGCGGACACCAGAACAAAATCCGATAGCAATCTTGGACGTAAGGGCCAAGCGGTGGCAGACACCAGAATAAACCGACTGACTAGGTGGCTTACAGGTTCTGTAAGTCATCTTTTTTACTTTGATAGTAATGTATTACCATTTTAAGGTGAACGCAGTTTTAGCTCGTTCTCTTTTTTGTTGATGATATGCTCCAAACAACCTACACTAGATTGGATATGAAATAGTTTGTGACTACATAATTTATCTTCAGGGAAGTTATGGACATTATCTCAATTTCTGTTATGATAGACATCTCTAACAATTTCCGTTATAACAGATATTGGCTTACAAAGTATTTCTTTTCTGAACATACTAGCGTTATAATATAAATGCAGTGTTACACTGTAGAATATTAAGAAAATAGGATACTATAGGTTTAAATTAAATGTATAAGATAAATAGTTGGATTGGTAAAAGTTTCAAGTCTGATAAGAACAATATTACATTTCATACAACTGAATGTATATATTTTATAAGAGAGAGGGATGCTTGGTTGGGGAAAATCATTCAAAATACAGTTATAAGGATTTTAATAAGAATGAAAGTGTGATATTTATTTTTCAATAATCTTCTAAATGTATTAAAATTAAGCTTTCCACTTATGTATTCTGCTAATAAACTTCAATACATTTCAATAGATTTTCAAAATTTGGTGGGGATTTTTATTATACTTTGTACGAGCTTTTCAATACCCTATCCCAACCTTTAAAATCCCTCAAGTTATTTACTCAAGGGATTTTTTATCTGCTTTTTTCATACTCAAACAGTCAGTCTAACTGTTTGATTTTCTTTGTGACTAACTCCCCTAAAAATAGTAGAATTAGCTACTTTACTGGTTTTACAAGATAATAACAAGACCTAAACGTTTAATTTATTTAGGTTTACCAATCATGACTTTAACATTTTCCAATAAGGTCTAACTCAACCGTACCCAAAGTTAAATCCTTTACTTTATTTAGTAATTCATTAACCCAAAAGCCATTTTTTAGTCCTGTTTTCTCTGATAATGCAAACACTTTTAAAGTATAGTTATGGTCTCGATCAGGTGGAGTCGGTCCAACAAACATTGTATCAATTTCAGAAAAATCACCATCTAAAAATTGACTAGAAAAACTATTTTTACCTTGAATTAATTGACCAATTCGGCTCATATTTTCTTCAATCTGAATACTATCACCATTAACTTTTAAATCAGCAACGCTCCAATGAATCCAAGGAAAAGAGCAAACAGGAATGGCATCATAATCAATAAGAGTAAAAGCGATATATTCAGTACCTTTGGGTAAATTATCAACTTCAAACGCAAAAGAACGAACCGGATTTCCTTGCATTATATCTTCCCTTTTTGCTTCCTTTCCAAACTCCTTTGGTAAAATATTATTAAATGTTGTTTTAATTTTCATTTTTTTCTCCTTTAAGAATTATAAAGCTAAATATACAATAAATAGCTAAAGCGATTAGCGACATACATATTACCCCTTCAAAATTAAAATTTAAATATAAGAGACCTCCTAACATAAGAAATATGATATTAAAACAAGCATAATACACTTCTGCAATTTTCATAACAATAGACAATTTGCTATTACTCTCTTTTAACATTTTAATAGTCTGAGGTCTAGTAATTCCAGACGATAGCCCCAATAAAACCATACCTAAACAAATACAAATAATATTGTTGGTAAGAAATAATAGCAAAGATGGGAACAATAGTACAGAAGAAAAGTATCTATTCTTATTAACAAAAAATTTCGAGGAGATATTTCCCATCAAAGTGTATGAAGCCAATATTAAGACAAAATATTGAGTTGAAATATGCAGGTCTGTAAAAAAATAAAATGGTAAAAATCCTGTAAATAGTCCTAGGATGATTCCTCTTAGGAAAACATAATGACCAACCCAATATTTTTCAAAATTCGTCAACTGATATTTAGTAGTATTTCTAAATTCACGCTGCTCTTTCTTATAATCTAAAGGTACTAATAAAGAAAGTAATATTGTATTAATAATCGTGGCAATAATCGTGGCATAAATCGGATAACTAGGATTCAGTTTATAAAGAGTCCCCCCAATAATTCCAGAAAATAATAATGAGATGAACATATAGCCATTTGTTCTATTTTGAAAATCAGTTGCTTCAGAATCTAAGAAGTACTGGATAAGATTAGTATCCTCACCAGCTCCAATAGAATAGCTTGCTCCTAAGCATAGTTGAGCAATAACAATTAAAATTGTACTATCAGATAAACTTAATAACCCTAATCCAATTAATTTGACAACTTCACTCAGAATTAATAATCTCTTTGATGGAATATTGCTAATGTACCTTTTAATAAAAGTAGAACTTACAAACGTTCCTATTCCATAACAAGACATCAATAATTCTATACCTATAATTGAGTATCCTTTTGAATATAAAATTATTAATAAAAAGGGTAAATAGAAATATGCTCTTGATAAAATCCGATAGAATATTATTCCCAACTTATTTTTCAATTACATATCCCTCCTTTTGTAATACATTTTGGATTTCTTTTTTGCTAATATCTCCCTCCCTCAAAATAGTGACAGTTCCAATATCATTAACTTTTATTATAGTACTTGATTTAGTAGCCAATGATTCTACATTTGATTTTAACAAATAATCAACTTTATCTCCCATATGTTCATCAGCAACCTCCTCTGTGATAAGTAGGTCATCAGCTGTTCCAGAGATATTAGCTGAGGTAATTGCAACTACTCCTCCTAAATATTCTACAAATTCTCTAAAAACTTCATTTTGAACACATCCCAAGGAAATTGTGGAACTATCATTTATTGCATAATGAAATGGACTAATATTTTCTACCACTATATTTAGTGCCCCTGGCCAAAACTCATCGACCAATAATTTCATTAAATTTGTTTGTGAAGTCTTACCATATTTTTCCCAATCATTAGGATTGGACATGAAAATAGAGAGAGGCTTATTTTTAGGCCGAATTTTATATTCAAAAATTCGGTTAATAGCCATCCTATTATCTGGAAGACAACACAAATTATAGTTAGTATCTGTTGGAACTATGATGGGATATCCAGCGTTTAATTTAGATTTGAGAATTTCTAAATTCTCCTGATTTAATTCTAAAATTTTCACTATTAACCTCTTTCTAATTTAAACAATTCTAAACAATCTTCTGGACTAAGCTTATCAGTAATTTTACTCAATTTTCTATAAAAACCTATTAGTTCATCAATATTGACATCACCTCCTACTAACGATTCAAAATATCTATATAAAACCTTTTTACTAGATATTCCACTAATTGTATAATTAGTGGAATTAGGAATTCCTAATTCATTCGGCAATAAATACTGGTACATTTCAATATTTTTCATAGTTCCATCTTGATGAATTCCTGATTCGTGTACAAAGACATTCTTCCCTATTATAGGTTTAGTGGGTGCTACATCATACTCTAAAATATCACTTATCTTTATAGACAGTTGATATACAGTCTGCAAATCAAAGTCAATTTCATCAAACTTCTTCTTTTGTAAAATAGCAATCACCTCATCTAAAGATGTATTACCAGCACGTTCCCCAATTCCTAAAAAGGTTGTCTCAATCTGACTTGCATGATTCATAATCGCAGCTACTGTATTAGCTGTTGCTAATCCTAAATCATTATGACAATGCGCTGATAACTTTAGAGTTGGAAATCTACTATGAATATCACTAAACATTTTTCCATATTCATCTGGCGTAGAACATCCAACAGTATCTGCTAAAGTTACAAATCCTACTTCATAGTTTGAAACAATATCTAATACTTGGAATAAAAATTCTCTATTAGCACGTGTTGAATCTTCTAAGACCATATCTACATGCAGTGATTTTTCTTTAGAATAATCCAAAATTCTCTCTAAGCGTTTTAGATAGATATCCTCTCTAGTTTTTAATTTTTCGGTTATATGCATCTTAGAAACAGGTACCAGTAGTTTAATAACCGTATTAGGAAACATACTATACAGCTGGAATGCTAAGTCAATACTACTCTCAATCAAGCGAGTTAAAACTACCCCAGATTGATCTTTTCTTAATATACGCATATAGCCTTTTAAAATATTCAAATCTTGAATAGTATCACACATACCAATCTCAACCGAATGAATTTTGGATTTACTAATCTCAGTAATAACCTTTTTCTTAGTTGCAACATCTTTCTTAATCGACGTTTGCTGCATACCATCTCTAATTGTATTATCTTGAATGTATATCATACCTCACTCCTTATTTTATTAGATACGAGCTCCTATCTGTAATAATATGGTATACTATATCAAGGTATTTTAAAATTTGAAAAAAGTTTAGAAATCATTAAGAAAAAATTTATAAATAGGAGTAACTATGAACTTAGATTGGTATTACACTTTTTTGGTATTATCAAAACATCTCAATTATCGTAAAGCCAGCGAAGAGCTATTTCTTACCGAACCAACGCTACATCAACAAATTAAGAAATTAGAAAAGCACCTTCAAGTTCAACTTTTCGAAACAGTGGGAAGAAACTTGACACTAACTGCTGTTGGAAGAGAATTTATAGAGATTGCTGAAAATCTTATACAAACCTATGAGCAAAGTATTCAAAAGATTAGGCTACAAAATAAAAAACAACAATTTCATATAGAAATTGCCGTATCTCCTTACATTGCCACATACCTTTTACCACAATTTTTACAAGAATTCTTTCAGCGCTATCCAGATATTGATATCTCTGTATCCGTGCTAAATAGCCATATTGAACAAGCTATTGAAACGAATACATTCGATATTGGTATTGATAGAGAAGTTCCATATAGTAAAAAAATCATATCCGAACAAATTTGTGAAGGAAAGATTGCCCTCTTTTATCCTAAAACAACAGTCAAATGCGACGAATTACAATTATTTAAAAACTATAAAATATTATCCGATAACCACCCCGTCTATTGGGAAAATCTAAAAAAAGAAATCATTGAGCTAGTTCCAGAAGCCGATTTCACTACTATCAATGATATTACAGTAACTGCCAAACTAATAGAAATGAATCAAGGCATTTCCTTTCTGCCCCTTTACTTAAAAAAGACTTTTACAGATAAGATTGCTCATCTTGAAACCACTACAGTAACCACCCCCGTTTCTTTTACTTACTTAATGAGCAGAAAAGCTTCTAAAGCTATCACTATTTTCAATAATGCGTTTAAAGACTTTATTTTAAAGGAGCAAAATTCAATTTAAGAATCAAAGGTAACTGATACTATTAGTGATTTTTTGATTTACATATTAATCAATGGATTAATGACTGAAACGGAAAATAGTTAATGAGAGATGAAATTTATAAAATAGTACGTGCATAAATTATAGTAAAATGATATAATTAATTTATGGAAGAGTTAAGCTTTAGTAATCAATTTAGCAACACAGCCGTTTGGTATCACGGAACGACATCTACTCAGGTTCCATCTTTAAAAGATGGAATAAATGTTTATCATAGTAAACGGAACTGTGATTTTGGTATAGGATTTTATGTGACATCTAAATTTGATCAGGCTGTTAAATGGGCTCAGCGAAAATCAAAAGATGAACTTCCTTTTAATCCAAACGTAAAGCCTGTTGTTTTAAGTTATCAGTTTCAAGATTCTAATGATGTTGAAACGAAGATTTTTGAAATTGATAAAGAATACTTTCAGTTTGTTTATAAAAATAGATTGGAGTTAGACGCTAAGGCTGGAATTAATATTCATAATTTTTCAGCAGTATTTGGCCCAGTTCTTGATGGTCAAGTTACTCGTTTGAAAGTCACTTTAGATGACTATTTCGAGGGAATAAATTCCTTAGAAAAAACCGCTGATATTCTTTTGGGAAAATATCAGGGTGATACACAACTTTGTATATGTGATCAAGAAATTGCAAATAAACTGATCTTAGTTCAGGAGGAAACGATATGATTTTGACAAATGAAAAACAAGCTCTTAGAGTTGAGGTAGAACAGTTTTTACAGAAGAATTATCACATTACTCCTGATACTGTTTCTTCTGTCACAAATGTTGTATTGAAGAATTGGTTTGAAGAGTTGGATAATGGAGGCTCTCATTTGACTTCAGACCTTATCGCTGATAATATCGCGGATATTGCAAAACGTTACTCAGTACATTAATAAGTAATTTGAGTTAGGTTTATCAAATCCAAATCTTTCTTTATATTCTGGCTCTTTGTCAACTGTAGTGGGTTGAAGAAAAGCTAAGCTCGAGAAAGGACAAATTTCGTCCTTTCTTTTTTGATATTCAGAGCGATAAAAATCCGTTTTTTGAAGTTTTCAAAGTTCCGAAAACCAAAGGCATTGCGTTTGATAAGTTTGATGAGATTATTGGTTGCTTCTAATTTGGCATTAGAATAGTGTAACTTAAGGGCATCGACGATTTTCTCTTTGTTCTTTAGAAAGGTTTTAAAGACAGTCTTAAAAAGAGGATGAACTTTCTTTAGATTTTCCTCAATGAGTCCGAAAAATTTCTCCGGTTCCTTATTCTGAAAGTGAAAAAGCAAGAGTTGATAGAGATGATAGTGGTGTTTCAAGTCTTCTGAATAGCTCAAAAGCTTGTCAATAATCTCTTTATTGGTTAAGTGCATGCGAAAAGTAGGGCGATAAAATCGCTTATCACTCAGTTTACGGCTATCCTGTTGAATGAGTTTCCAGTAGCGCTTGATAGCCTTATATTCATGAGATTTTCGCTCAAATTGCTTCATGATTTGGACACGAACACGACTCATAGCACGACTAAGATGTTGTACAATGTGGAAGCGATCTAGAACGATTTTGGCATACGGAAAAAGATGTTTAGCCAAGTCATAGTAAGGACTAAACATATCCATAGTAATGATTTTCACCTGACAACGAATAGAGCGATTGTAGCGCAGAAAATGATTTCTTATGATAGTTTGTGTTCTACCCTCAAGAACAGTGATAATATTGAGCTTATCAAAATCTTGAGCAATGAAACTCATCTTTCCCTTAGTGAAGGCATATTCGTCCCAGGACATAATCTCAGGGAGGTAAGAAAAATCAGACTTAAAACAGAAGTCATTGAGCTTGCGAATAACAGTTGAAGTTGAAATAGACAGCTGATGGGCAATATCGGTCATAGAAGTCTTCTCAATTAGCTTCTGGGCAATCTTTTGGTTGATGATACGAGGGATTTGGTGATTCTTCTTGACGAGAGAAGTCTCAGCTACCATCATTTTCGAGCACTGATAGCACTTGAATCGACGCTTTCTAAGGAGAATTCTAGTAGGCATACCAGTCGTTTCAAGGTAAGGAACCTTAGACGGTTTTTGAAAGTCATATTTCTTCATTAGACTTCCGCAATCAGGACAATATGGAGTCTCATAATCCAATTTAGCGATGATTTCTTTATGTGTGTCCCTATTAATAACATCCATAATTTGGATATTGGGGTCTTTAATATCGAGTAGTTTTGTGATAAAATGTAATTGTTCCATAGGATTCTTTCTAATGATGGTTTGGTTGCTTTTCATTATAGATCTTATGGGACTTTTTTTCTACAACAAAATAGGCTCCATAATATCCATAGGGGATTTACCCACTACAAATATTATAGAGCCTATATTCTCAAAAACGGTTCATTACCATATTAGGTAATGAACCATTTTTTGTGTACGACGGGCATGTCGTGCATCTGAGGTGTAAGTCCTTCGTGGGCACCCGCGAAAAACGTGGACTGGTTTCGTGTTTGGATTATTACCTTGAACGACATGCGTTAAAAGTTAGTTGAACAGCCGTATACCGAACGGCACATACGGTGGTGTGAGAGGGGCTAGAGATTATCCCCTACTCGATTTGTGATACTTCTTTCAAGGAATATTTGGTAGGATTGGAGTGAAAAAAGATTAACTAGGAAAGAAGGAAGTATATGGAAGCCATTTATCAACGTGATTCGGATCAAGATGGACTGACTGATGCTCAAGAATTGGCGCTAGGCACCAATCCTCTTAGCGCAGATTCTGATGGTGATGGTCGTTCAGATTTAGTGGAAGTAGAAGAAGGAACCAATCCCTTAGAAAAGGATTTACAAGACATAGACCAAACAAGTATAACTGAACCATCTTCAGTATTAATGGAAATGAAACAAAAGATTTCAGATATGATGGAGAGTCACTACAAGGAATTTATACAGGCTCTTATTAGTATTGAAACAGGGATTGAAAACGAACAAGACCTTGAAGACTTATATACTTACTACATGAGAACAGATTCTGTTTCTCTTTTGTCTAGTGATTTAGAAACCAGTCCTCAAGAGGTTGAAATGGAGATAGAGTTGTAGGGGAATCATGTGATTCTCCTATTTTCATATAGATGAAAGGAGCGAGTATGGAAGTAATACAATTATTGGCTATGTTTCGTGGAACAATTCCAAAAGATAGGGAGAAAATGGACCTATTTCTTCGTTATCAAGCGCAACATTTTGATGAGAAATGGCAGGATTTGGTAGAGAATTTTTTGACTGAAGAGGGCAAGATAGAAGAGATTCCTCATGTCTACTCGTTTTATCAAGATATTGTTTCTTTTCTAGAGGCCAGTTCTGAAAATAATGAACAAGATTTAGAAACTTACACAAGAAATTTTGGACAAGCAGGTCTAAGTAAATTATCTCAATTAAGTAATTTTGAGAAAAACTTGGTGCTAGAAGTCGCATCCTATAATCTTTCCACTCGATTTTATATCCAATCTGAAAAAGAGAAGTTAGAACAATTAAGTGAGCTTGTATTTCATCAGAATCAGGATGTCAATTTAGTCAATGTCTATCGGGTTGCGAATAATCTATCTGACCGCATTAGTAGAGATATAGAGGAGTTTCTTCTAATGGTTGATTCCAAAGAACTAAAAAAAGAGGTTCTTGAGAATCATTTTGAAGAAAAAGAAGGAGATGTTCTAGCCTATTTGGGTTCAGAATTGATGGCTACTTTAGATACTGTTACGGATTTTGTCCATCATGAAGAAAACTACAAACAACTACCACTGACACAAAAGCTGAAGATTATTACTCATTTTGATGATGTAAAAGCTAGAAGAGAAAAGTCTAATCAAGTAGAGGAATCTTTATCTCCTTCAAGTGATATTGAACAGGAAACGGAAGAAACGAACTCTTTTTCTAAAGTAGATAAAATTGTAGAAGAAGCTTTGAGGGAATATCCAATCGGTTCACAAGTAAGTTATAAAGGACAAGTATTTCAGTTGGTTTCGATTGAAAATGCACAGTTAAATGACTTAGTTCGCCTAGAGCTATTCAATGATTCCAACCAGTTATTTGAAGAGAATCCTATCTTATACTTGAACAGTTTGGAAGAGATTGAACAAGTATTGTCTCATGTAGAACTTGAAAAAGAAGATTCAGAGATTGAGATGGAATCACCAAGTGAAAGCCAGGAAATAGATCTGTTTTCCTATCTGGAAGAGGATAATGAAAAGGATAATGAAAAGGAAAAGGATAAGGAAACAGAAACGCTTATTTCAGATATAGAAGAGACGGATGTCCCCGTTCAAGATTTTGTTTTTCCAGATGATTTAGAGGACTTTTATCCTAAGACAAATCGAGAAAAAATTGAAACGAATATCGCCGCAATTGAACTTGTTAAAAGATTAGAAAAAAAGGGACGACAAGCGAATCCAAAAGAACAAGAGCTACTAGCCAAGTATGTTGGATGGGGTGGTCTTGCCAATGAATTTTTCGATGAACTCAATCCAAAGTATGAAACAGAACGTTTAACTCTTAAGAGTTTAGTAAGTAAATCAGAATACTCCGCTATGAAACAAAGTTCTCTCACAGCCTATTATACAGACCCAATGATTATTCGCCAGATTTGGCAAAAGTTACTGGATGATGGTTTTGAGGGAGGAAGGATATTAGATCCTTCTATGGGGACTGGGAACTTCTTTGCGGCTATGCCTAGAAGTATACGAGATAAATCAGAACTCTATGGGGTTGAATTAGACAGTGTGACAGGCGCAATCGCAAAACAACTCCACCCCAATACCCATATTGAAGTGCGAGGATTTGAAGAAGTTCCCTATCAAAATAATAGTTTTGATTTAGTATTAACGAATGTTCCATTTGGAAATTTTCGGATTGCCGATAAAAACTATGATAAACCTTATATGATTCATGATTACTTTGTCAAACACTCACTTGATTTAGTAAGAGATGGAGGACAAGTTTCGATTATCTCTTCTATTGGCACAATGGATAAGCGGACAGATAATGTCTTACAAGAGATTGAATCCTACACTCATTTTTTAGGGGGGGTCGGTTGCCAGATACGGCTTTTAAAAGCATTGCAGGTACTCGAGTGACCACAGACCTCCTCTTCTTTCAAAAGGATCAAGCAAAGAATCTTAATGAGGAGGAACTTGTCTTTAGTGGCTCTATTTCTTTTGAAGAGGATAAGCGTGTCTGGATCAATCCTTATTTTGATGGGAAATACAATACACAAGTTTTGGGTGAATATGAGGTACGTAATTTTAATGGAGGAACCCTCAATGTTAAGGGGGTATCAGAAACATTAGCTACTGACATAATGAAAGCATTCGAGAATGTGGAAGCACCTAAACAAATTGACAATTCTTTGAAAGCACCTGTTTTTATCCAAGAAGAAGTAGATCATTCTATTCCAAGTCGTATACGTGAGGACTTAGCGCTCTATTCTTTTGGATATGAGGGAAATCAAATTTATTACCGAGATACGCATGGCATTCGGAAAAGTTCAAAAGTAGACGAAATTAGTTATTATGTAGATGAGAAGGGAGAGTTTAAAGCCTGGGACAGTTCTTTGTCTGAACATAAAATAGATCGGTTCGTGCAACTTCATTTGACAGATGAGGAAGCACTAGATGTATACAAGTCAGAAGAAGCGAGTAAAAGAGGGAAATATAAGGGCTTGTTCAAAAAAACTGTCTTTTATGAAAGTCCCTTATCGGATAAGGATATTAGTCGTATTAAGGGCATGGTTGATTTGAGAGAGACCTATCAATCCTTAATTGAAATTCAACGCCATCCAGATTATAGTCGGACAGATTTTCAGGTATTACTTAGTAAACTCAATCGTGACTATGACCGCTTTGTAAGTCAATTTGGATACTTGAATGCCTCAGTCAATCGGAACTTATTTGATAGTGACGATAAGTATTCTTTACTAGCAAGTTTAGAAGATGAATACATTGATTCTAAAGATCAGAAAGTAAAATATAAAAAATCTTTAGCCTTTGAGAAAGCATTGGTTAGGCCAGAGAGAGTGATTACAAGAGTTTCAACGGCTTTAGATGCCTTAAACTCTAGTTTATCGGATGGTAGAGGGGTTGATTTAGACTATATGGTATCAATTTATCCCGAACATAGCCAAGCTGCTATTTTAGATGAGTTAGGTGACCAGATTTTAATAGATCCAGAAAGCTATTTAAGAGGGGAAAGAAAATATCTTTCTAAGAACCAGTTTTTATCAGGAGACATTCTCAACAAGATAGAAGTAGTTCAACTATTAGTGGAGGAAAACAACCAAGAATATGATTGGAATCACGCTTTAGATTTGTTAGAATCTGTTCGCCCTCCAAGGATTCATCTGGCAGATATTGAGTTTAAAATAGGGTCACGTTGGATTCCTCAATCCGTTTATGGTAAATTTGCTTTTGAATGTTTTACCAATCGTGAATTTGAATTGTCTTCGCCTGATGTTGACCAAGTCATTGAAGTGAATCCTGTCGATGGCCAGGTTCATTTAAGGACATCATTTGCTTATCGCTATCCAAGTGCCAAAGATAGTAGTCTTGGAGTCAGTGGGTCACGTTATGATACAGGAAGAAAGATTTTTGAGAATTTACTAAATTCGAACCAACCGACGATTACCATAACTGTTACGGAAGGAGAAAAGAAAAAGACCATCACAGATTTGGAAAAAACCTCTGTTCTAAGAGCAAAAGAGCAGCATTTACAAGAGCTCTTTCAAGAATTTGTCTCACAGTATCCAGAAGTCCAACAAGTCATTGAGGAAAGCTATAATCGTCTTTATAATCGAACGGTTAGTCGAGAGTATGACGGTAGCCATCTAGTCATTGATGGCTTGGCACAAAACATCAGTCTTCGTCCTCATCAAGAGAATGCCATTCAAAGAATTGTAGAAGAAAAAAGAGCCTTGTTAGCTCATGAGGTAGGTTCAGGAAAGACCTTGACCATGCTTGGTGCTGGGTTTAAATTAAAGGAGTTGGGGATGGTTCATAAGCCCTTGTATGTAGTACCTTCTAGTTTGTCTCCTCAATTTGGCCAAGAAATCATGAAATTTTTCCCTACTAAAAAGGTCTTTGTGACCACTAAGAAAGATTTTGTGAAGGCGAGAAGAAAACAATTTGTGTCACGTATTATTACAGGAGATTACGATGCCATTGTCATTGGGGATTCTCAATTTGAAAAAATCCCTGTCAGTAAGGAAAGACAGATGAACTATATTGAGGATAAACTCAATGAACTACGAGAGATTAAAACACATTCTGAAAATAAGTATACTGTTAAAGAAGCAGAACAATCAATAAGTGGTCTAGAGAAACAATTGGAAGAACTCCAACGTTTCAATCGTGATAGTTTTATTGATTTTGAGAACTTAGGAATTGATTTTCTCTTTGTGGATGAAGCACATCACTTTAAAAATATTCGTCCAATTACTGGACTTGGGAATGTAGCAGGGATTACCAATACAACCTCTAAGAAGAACGTAGATATGGAAATGAAGGTTCGACAGATTCAGGAAGAACATGATTTTAAAAATATTGTCTTTGCGACAGGAACACCTGTTTCCAATTCTATTAGTGAGTTGTATACTATGATGAACTACATTCAACCGGATATCTTAAAACGCTATCAAGTTGATTATTTTGACTCTTGGGTAGGTGCTTTTGGAGAAATTCAAAATTCTATGGAATTAGCTCCTACAGGGGATAAGTACCAACCTAAGAAACGATTTAAAAAGTTTGTCAATCTTCCTGAGTTGATGAAAATCTATAAAGAAACAGCCGACATTCAAACACAAGATATGTTGGATTTACCTGTTCCAGAAGCTCATATTATCCCAATTGAGAGTGAGTTAACTGAAAACCAGAAACTCTATTTAGAAGAATTGGTTATGAGGTCAGATATGGTCAAATGTGGAACAGTTGATCCGAGCCAGGATAACATGTTAAAGATAACAGGTGAGGCACGGAAACTAGCTATTGATATGCGTTTGTTGGACTCTAGTTATAGTCTAGCAGACAATCATAAACTGCTTCAGGTAGTGGATAATGTTGAAAGAATTTATCGTGAGGGAATGGAAAATAAGGCTACTCAGATGATTTTTTCAGATATTGGAACACCTAAGAAAAAGGATAATGGCTTTGATGTTTATTCTGAGATTAAGGCTTTATTAGTTGATAGGGGAATCCCTAGTAAGGAAATTGCCTTTGTACATGATGCCAATAGTGATGAAAAGAAGAATAGTTTGTCTCGAAAGGTTAATGCAGGAGAGGTGCGGATTCTCCTTGCCTCAACTGAAAAAGGAGGAACAGGTTTAAATGTTCAGAGCAAGATGAAAGCAGTTCATCACCTGGATGTTCCGTGGAGACCAAGTGACATCCAGCAACGCAATGGACGTATTATCCGACAGGGAAATGAAAACAAGGAAGTGGATATTTACCACTATATTACCAAAGGTTCGTTTGATAATTATCTATGGGCAACTCAGGAGAACAAACTACGTTATATTAAGCAGATTATGACTTCTAAGGAGCCAATTCGTGCTGCAGAAGACATTGATGAGCAGACCATGACAGCTTCTGATTTTAAGGCACTAGCAACAGGTAATCCTTATCTCAAATATAAGATGGAACTAGAGAATGATCTAACTCTATTAGAAAATCAGAGACGCGCCTTTCAACGCAGCAAGGATCACTATCGTCATACAATCTCTTACTGTGAAGAAAATATACCCATTCTAGAGAAACGATTAAGCAAGTATGAAGTCGACATTCAACAGTCTGAAATATCGAAAGACCAGGCATTTTCTATGACAGTAGGCAAGAAAGTTTTTGAGCAAGGAGCTGAAGCAGGGGAATCCCTACACCGTCTTATCCGTCATAATCAAGCTGACAGCAAAGAATTCCGAACCCTAGCAAGTTACCGAGGATTTGACATTAAAATGCTTAGTCTTCCAACAAATCAACCTCTTCCTGAAACCTTCTCTGTTAAGATTGTAGGAGAAAATCAGTATTCTGTCAGTTTAGATTTGTATTCTCCTTTGGGGACCATTCAAAGGCTTCAGCATACGATTGATCACATTAAAGAGGACCAAGTGAAAACTCAGAACTTATTGGATGAATTAAAGGATAAATGGAATACTGCTAAGGTAGAAATTGAGAAAAATTTTCCAAAGGAAGAGGATTATCAAACTAAAAAGGCCGAATACGATGTACTCGCGCCATTGATTGAAACAGAAACGGATTTAGATATTATTGATCAGGCCTTAAGACAATTCCACGAAAAAGGAAACGAAAAGCAAGAACAACTTTTTTTTGAATTGGATTAAAAAAATAGATATAAATAGCGGACAAGAAAAGAAAAGCGCGGTAAAATAAAGATAGAAAGAAACGAGGTAACGATTATGATGGAAGATACCTATTATCAATTAGAAGAGGCTTTGGTACAGGGATTTCAAACCCCTGAAGAATACCAAGCATACAAGGAGTTAAAGGAACATTATGAGGAAGTGACAGGGGATTACAGCTTTTCTAAACGAGAACTCACTAGTCAATTGGAAATCGCTCTTCAAAATCATCGAGGTGTGGACTTTGAAGAATATGAAAAAGAGGAGTATTTGGACTTAGTTCAAAAATTAGAAGAGTTTGATTCCTCTCTTGCCACCCATTATCGTCAATTGATTGACTAGAAAGGAGAAAGTCATGAATGATTTACTCCTTATCCCAGTAATTTTTTTAGCAGTAGGAGGAATTCTCATTCTTTTATGGAGACTCTTTCTTATTGCCAGTGGACTTTTCCTGATTGGTTTTGTCAGTTTTCTTATTTTCGTGGAGGGCTATGGAATTTATCTGTTCTTTACTGAACCGACCCTTTATATGGAAGATTTATCCCAGAATGGTCTGATCAGTTTTACAGTATTTTATGTAACTTTTAATCTAGCCTTTCTTGTCTTTGGTATTTTAAAAATTATCAGTTGGAAAAGAGAGTAAAAAAACAGTTGAACAAAATTGTTCAGCTGTTTTTTATATAGGGGCTAAATTACAGAATTGTAATTATAAGGCGATGATAATGATGATTTCAAGTAAAATCATTATGAATCTTCTTTTGGGAATATTCATGTGAAACCTCCTTTAATAAATTAATAAAAACTTTAATTATTATGGTATAATCTAGTCATATTTTATCACATGGATAGATTTTATTTGAGATTTGTCCCATATTTGCTCATGGAGGTATAGGATGTTAAAAAAATTTGGAGAAATATATAAATTATTTAGAGAATCAAGAAAAATTACTCTTAGAGAGATTGAGCACAAAGGAATATCACGTTCACAGCTGTCTAGGTTTGAAAAGGGGGAGACAGATTTAACGATAACAAAATTTTTGTTGGCTCTTGAACAGATAAATGTTCCCATCGAGGAATTTATGTTTGCAGCTAATGATTTTAAAAGAGATCACTTTTATCAACTTATAGATGAAGTTAAGCAGTGTTTCCTTAAGAGAAACGTGGCTAAATTACATAAAATGTTGATTAAACTCATGGAAAATGATGATTTATCTATTTTTTCAACAATCGAAATTATTTTTTTAAAAATAAAATTACAAGAACTTTCTAACGAAGAATATTTCAGCGATACGGATATAAACAGAATAACCGATTACTTATTTAGTGTTGATTATTGGGGAATGTTTGAAATTTTATTATTTGGAAATATCATGTATATTTTCAATCATGAAACATTTCTATTATTATCTAAAGAGATGTTACATAGAACTGAGTTTTATCATGACATACCTAGTTATAGAAGAGTAATCGCTAGTATGGCTCTAAATGCTTTTATCATTTGTATTGAAAGAGATTATCTAACGGATGCAAAATATTTTGAAAAACAAATTTCGCATTTTTATTTTGATGAATCCGAAATTTATGAACGGTTGATTTTTACATATGCACGCTCTTTCTATGAATTTAAAAAAGAACAGACAACAAAATCAATCCTAAAAATGAGAAAAGTAATTGGATTTATGCGCGCAGCAGAATGTGAGAAACTTGCAGAAAGATATGAGGAGCATTTAATTAAAATATTAGCACCTTTATCAGATGATAAATGAAAGTGCAGATTTGGGACAAAATAGAATTAGATTTATAAAGTGATAAACTATGCTCGTAAGCTTACAAATTCAATTTGAAGTAAGGGAGGGATAGTAATGGCTAGTTTAGAGAAACATGAACTAACAGCAATCGATTTATCGGTAGAAAAAATTGATTGCGAAAAGATTAAGTTATACAAATCATTGTCTAAGTCACACGGGCATTAATGAGCTTTATATTGATTAGCGATGATATTTGTAAGGTGAAATGAGAGAATTTTAATTCCCATATATAAATATAGGTGTTATTAAAATTCTCTTAATTTTTATTTAATTAAGAAACTTGGTGCATTTTATGAATGAGAGAACTTGGTTAGAAGTTTTTAATCGTTTCTATTTAACAAAAGATTTATCGTTAAATAATGCAATAAAACCTATCTACGTAGGTTATAAAATTATTGAGAGATGTAATCAACGTTGTGTTCACTGTTGGGCTGGAAAAAATGAGGGGGTGATACCGTCATTAAATGACGTTATATCTGCACTTGATAAACTTAAACAACTTCAACCTCTTCATTTAACCATAACAGGAGGAGAACCTTTAGTACATGAAGATTGGTTTTCAATAGTTCAATATGCAAAAAATAATTTTCCAATTGTTGAGTTATTCACAAATGCTGTTTTATTTACAGAAGAATCTGTGAATAGACTATCCAAAATTTTTGATAAAAATGATTATGTTCAAGTGAGTTTGGACGGTTTAGAAAAGAGTTACATGAAACAGAGAGGTGTTGATGATTTCAAGCATGTGGTGGAAAATATCCAATTACTTGTGACTTATGGCATTAATGTTCGAGTTAATATGACTATTACTCATCTAAATGTTAAGGATATGTTAGGAGTATATGAATTGTTGAGAGATATCGGAATAGCTTCGTTTTCTATATCTCCAGTTTATCCGTTAAGAAGAGGGAAGAACTTAATTCCGTTAGTTGATTACGATGACTACCTTGTAAATTCTGAAAAGATAAAAAAACTGCATTCTGGAACTAAAGAAACAATGCATCTTGAAATAATTTATCCAATAGAAATTCAATCGAGAGAAGCTAGAAGATTGAAGAATTCTAAAGATATTTCTCGTTTTAATTTAGATTTATTGCATTGGACAATAGATGCAAAGGGGGATATATTCCATTTTATGGATCATTTTCCTATAAAAGAACTAAAGATAGGGAATATATATTCTAACACGACTGACGAGTTATTATCAAAGGATTTTCAGATTCAATCCTCTATTATGTTTCATAGTTCTGCGGGAACAAAATGTTCACAGTGTACCTTGAATGATTATTGCACGGGATTTGGGTATCTTAATTCCTACCCTGAGATTGCTTCAGATTTTAGGAGGTGTAGCTTTGAAATCTGAAAATTTGATAGAAATATGTAAAAAAATAGAGTCAAGTTTTGACTTGCCATTTTATATCTATTCTAAGATAAGTTCTCAAAATAATGAAAAAGTAATTGCGCCTTTGAAGATTGGCCTGAAAATAACTAATGAATGTCATTTCAGATGTCCCTATTGTTTTGTAAGTAAGAATTCGGAATATTTAAGTTATCAGAATTTGAAAACTGTTTTATCCAAATTACCTCAATATCCATACGAAGTTTATTTGACTGGGGGAGAAGCAACTCTTCATCCGAAATTTGATAAAATTGTTGATTATATTGATAGTTTAGGTATTTTGATTAAACTACATACGACAGGTGTAGTTCCTCTTATTACAGAAAAATATATATTAAATAATATTGAAAAATTTTCATCGATTCAAATTAGTTTAGACTCAATAAAGAATTTTAATAAATTGAGACCAAATCTAATTGATGAAGATCCTTTAATTAAAATTGTGAATTTTTGTAAAAAATTACAACAAAATAAATTTGAAAATATCATAGTTAACATTGTAATAAGTTCTTTAAATATAATGGAGCTTCCAGAAATTTTTGATTTCTGTTTATCTAATAAATTGAAATATATTCAATTATCATCAATATTCACTACGAGTAAACGATTGTTAACTAATGATCTTGATTATTTTCTTTATTATGAAGAATTATTAACTACTTATCGAGAACAAGGAATAATTTTTAGAACAGCTCCGTTTTGTCATCCGTGGTCTTTGGCTATTCAAAAAGGTTATGATTACCATTCCCCTCTATATTGTCCGGCACAAAAAACAGAGTTTGAGATAGATATGAATGGTGATGTTTATCCCTGTCCGTTTTTGCACGATGAAAAACATAAAATGGGGAATTTACTGAATAATACCTTTGATGAAGTATGGTATTCTGGAGTAGAAGAATTAAACCATACAAATTGGAGTAAAAATACTAAATGTAAATCCTGCTCACTATATAAATTTTGTGGCGGAGGTTGTTATGCTCTGGCGAGTGTGTCTAATAAAGATTATGATATGAGGTGTAGTTTACATGCATATAAATAATAAAGTGTGGTTTATTCGTTTTGAACCTAATTTTCAAGGAGATAAAAAGACTATACTATATAATAAATTTAGTGGCGAACTATATGAAGTGTCTGAAATCTATTTTCATTTTTTAGAAAGTATAAGAAATAGGGAAAGTTGTCAAGATGCTTTAAAGAAACGATATAATACTGAAAATATAGATCTTGAAAAAATAATTGAACAAATTAAAGGCAATCTTTTAAATATAGGGGTTATCTTAAATGACTAACATAATATTTTCACAAGTTCAAAAGAGTTTTCACAAGAAGTTGATGTTAGACATTCCTGATTTTCAGGCAGATTCAGGTGAAATCATCTCCATTGTTGGTGGCAATGGTGCTGGCAAGTCAACTTTCATCAAACTTCTTGCAGGGATTTTCTTGCAGGATAAGGGAGAGGTTCGTGTGCATGGCGTTTCTAATCGTTCTAAGAAAATCAATTCGCTGGTCAAGTTTGTCTTGGAGAGCGGGCAGGGTTTGTACAGTTATTTAACTGCTATGGAAAATCTCCAGTATTTTATAGGCTTAAATGGGATTGCCTTGTCTCATATCAAAGCACAAGTGGATGCTTTGTGTGATCAGCTGGCTTTTACACCTTACAAAGACACGCTGGTTTCGGAACTGTCCCAGGGCAATCGTCAGAAATTAACCTTAATCTTAGCCTTGGTGCAAAAACCGAAAGTACTCTGTTTGGATGAGCCAACCAATGGGTTAGATTTACTGGCCAAAAAACAGCTAATGACTCTTTTGCAGGATTATGCTCGTCACCATCAAGCTAGTGTTTTCATCACCAGTCATGACGCTAGTTTTATCGAGAAAATCAGTACTCGGGTGGTGCTGATTCAGGAGGGGCAGATATATCGTGACGGAACCTTCGAGGAAATTTTTGGCACTGTCCACCAGCATGAAGTCTATCACTTGCTTCTGGCTAAGAGTGCAGAAAGCGTGCTGAGACAAAGCTTTCTTGAGTTGGACTACAAGGTGCTTGAGGATGGGATTTCGATAGAGACCAGAAATCCAGACTTTTATCGGCGATTGCTAGAAGAAACGGAAGTCTTGCAGTTTAACCGAGAACATGCCTCTTTGGAAGATTTGCTTTATGAGGTGCTCAAATGATGCTAGCAGCGATTGGGCGGGAGTTTAGCCGCCAACTCAGCGAATACAAACAGTTCAAAGTCAATCTTCTCTTTGCTAATCTGGGAATTTTCTTTTTGGTTACGGGTTTTCTGACCTATTTTGATAGCCAGCAAGATACTTTTGAGTTATTTATCTTGCTGTTTACTTGGTATTTTTCTAGCCATAGTATCACCCATCCGACCTATTTTATCGAGGACGAGATTGTAGACCGCACCATTATCAACGTGATTCAGAGTCGGCGGAGCATCTTTGGCATGCTTTTTATCAAAATTATCGTGCAGATTTTGTTGGACTTGGTCAAGTCCATTCCTTTGTTTTGCTTGGTTGCCTTGGTTCAGCAGATTACCTTTCCTGCTGACTGGATTGATACAGTTGTTCCCTTTCTTCTATCCTTTGTGGTCATTGCCTCCCTTTATGGTCTGGGTTTTCTCTTTGCCAGTTTCTCCTTTGTCTTTACAAAAATTTCCAGTATTACCAGCCTCCTTGCTTACGGGATTCTCTTTTTGGTTGGTTTTCAGGAGCCATCGAGTCATTTGATGGTTACTTTATCTCGTTGTTTGCCTTTCCATCTTTTGGTGAGTTTTATCCGTCAGCCAAGTTGGTTCCTTATTTTACTATCACTGGGCTACGGTTTGTTTTACTGGCTCTTGGGCTACTTGTGCTTTCAAACTTGTTTGTACTATGGTAAAAAGAAGGGAAGTTTGTTCCATGTATAATGAAGTGAAGCGATTTTATCTCTTTCGCAGGAGACGCTGGGCGGATACCCTGTTTGACACCCTCTACCACATCATTTTCATTCTTGGTTTTTATAGCCTTTTGAGAGGAAATCCAGACTTTCAGCTGTCTTATTTTTATTACTATTTCATCTTGACTCATGTGGTTTACTTGGGAAATGAGGAGTTGGAGTACGAGATTCGGTCGGGGCAATCTATTGTCACCCGGTATGCTTTGCAATCAGTGTATAGAATTTACCTGCAACGAGCAGTGGTTTACTTTGTTTGGTTGTCTTTGATTTTCTGGATTACCCTACTGCTGATTCATCAGGATTTACTACCCCACTTTTCTTTGAAGGTCATCAGTTTCCAAGGACCGCTTGTGGTATTGATTGCTTTCCTGATTTTCCTCGGCTATTATCTTGTCATGATTCGACTGACTATCCGCTTTCAACGAATTTCAGTCTTGGTAGATTTTCTAAACACCGTGCTCTTATTCTACTCAGGGCTCGTATTTCCAGTGGTGAGTTTTGGGAATTTGAAGAAATTATTTGATTGGCTTATAAGAAATTAAGGATTCTTTTTTAAAGCAGAGTCCTTTTTCTATTGTGATACTTTTTTCAAGATTTATCTGTTATTCTTGACCTAGTTTTTATAGAAAGAAGGTCTAAGATGTTAAATAAAGTCAAAACTAAAGCCTTAATTAGTGTTGGAGCAGTAGCCGCAACTAGCTTTATTCTCATGATGGGATATACTGCTGGTCAACACTCAACTGCTAAACAAAGTCGCAAAGAGATTGAATTGGCTGCAGCTAAACTTGTAGAGGATAAACAAGCAGAAGATAAAGCCAGCATTTTGTCATCGGATACTGTAAAAGAATTTTTGACTCAGTACTATACGAAAGAAAAACTAGGGGAAAATAATACACGCATTCAACCTTATATGACTGAATCGGCTTATTCTCAAGAATTGTCAAGTCAAAATGATGCCATGAACCAAGTATATAAGGATTATATTTTGGATTATCATTTTGAAAAAGCTGATATCTTTGTCAATCAGACTACGAATCAAGCTATTGCCATGGTCTCTTATAATGTAACCTATGTATCTGATTTAAAGAATGCCAACCAATCAAAGACTAATCAGACAGAAACAAGAACAGTTAAGTTGTCTTATTCGAAACTACCAGGTAAGTTATTGGTCAATCAAGTACAGGTTTGGAAATCTGGGTTAGATGATTTAGATAAGGCAACTCCCAAAACTTTAGAAGAATCATCATCAATACCATCACTGCCAAACACTACGACAAAATGATGATATTGCATGGAAATAGAAGAATGTAAGCAAATTTCAATTCTTGATGTAGCCAATCGTTTAGGTATCCCCTTTAAACAAGTTTCTAGCAGTGTCTATGAACATCCTGAACACGATTCATTCCGGATTTTTTCTAATACCAATACTTTTAAATGGTTTTCAAGGGATATTCAAGGTGATGTCATTGATTTTGTTCGACTTGTTAAAGGAATTTCCTTTAAAGAAGCTCTAGCTTTTCTTTCTCAAGAACCTTTTCCAAAAGAAGCTGTTCAAGAAAAAAGAGAGAGACCATTTTATTATCCTTTAAAGAGAATAGAAGATTCTAACTGTAGTTTGGCCAGATATTACTTAACAGAATGTAGAGGAATTTCAGAAGAAATCATACAAAAGATGATTCAACAAGGTTTGATGGCACAAGCTAGTTGGAAAACAAATGAAACAGTTGAACCTGTTATTGTTTTTAAAAGTTTTGATCATCGTTACAAACTGCAGGCAGCAAGCTTACAAGGGATTTATAAGAAGCATTCTCTTCCAAGAGAGAGGTTGAAAACGATTCTAAAAGGAAGCCATGGGCATGTTGGAATATCCTTTGATATTGGTCACCCCAATAGACTAGTCTTTTGTGAATCGTTCATCGACTTAATGAGCTATTACGAGCTGCATCAACAAAGTCTAACTGATGTTCGTTTGGTATCTATGGAGGGATTAAAAAGGTCTGTTGTTGCTTATCAAACTTTACGACTAATAGCTGAAGAAAATCAGAAATTGGAATTTTTAGATACAGTAATACCTTCAAAGTTATTGCCTTTAATCAATACGATTCGTGATACCACAAGCTATTTTGATAATCATCCTGATTTATTGACACTGGCAGTAGATTGTGATGATGCGGGTAAAGATTTTTCTGATAAGTTATCTCAATCAGGATTTCCTGTTTTACTGGATTTGCCTGATAATGAATCTGGGAAAGAAAAAAGAGACTGGAACGATATTCTTCGAGAAAAGAAATCAGATTTACAATTGATGTTCGAGAATGCAAAAGAGACATTGAGGAATCAACCAGTAAGACAAACCTCTCAATGTTTAGAATTGTGATAACAAAATCAAGATGTTTTAGCTAATATTAGAATGAAGGAGGATAGTATATGACCATTATTGAACGCTTAGAAGAAAAGGTCACTAGGCAAGAAAGTAAGGTAGCAAGAGAGACAGAAAAACTCGCTGCTTATAAAGAGCAACTAGAGACAGCGATGTTTGCGACGTTCAAAAGGCGTCAAATCATTAGTCACATGAGTTTTGAAGAAGCTCTTGACCATGCCTTTGGTAAAGAAAGACAATTCGATGATTCTGAATTTAGAAAGGATGAAATGAGTGAATGACAAAAGATTGGAATTTTAATCAACCATTAAAGAGTAAATCAGAAAATCAAGAAGATCCAGATAAAATTGCGGCCTTATTTGGAAATCATCAAGGAGGTAATGATGTAAATTATGAAGCAGCTTTTCAAAAGCGAAAACAAGCACCTGTGACGGAATCAAATCCTAGTTCTAAACCCAAAGTTACAGAGGTTAGAACAGGAAAAGAGACAGATATCACTACAAGTTATCAGCAACATCTTAAAAGGCTGATTGCGGATAACAATAGTGATATTGAAAGTAGTCAAAAGAAAATTGAAGAGCTACATACGTTGATTGACACAAAGAATAAAGATAATAGGAAATTGCAGTCAATTTATGATGCGATTTCCGAATTACACTAAGCAGTCCTAATAGGCTGCTTTTTTTGAGAGGTTATAGATGTTTACAACATTTTTTAAGAAAAAACAAGACAATAGTGATGTATTTAAGCAACTAATTCATCGACTATCTGATATGTCTGTCCAAGATCTTGAAAAAATAGACCGACTGCTAGATATCATTTTCACTCCAGATCAAGGATCAGAACAACTAAAAACAGAATCAACTTATAGAGAAGAAACTTTGGACGACACATTAAAGGAAGCAAAGAATCAACTTCATAAGGAACAATTGGAAAAGAATTTAGAGAGATTTAGGAAAAATAGCCAATAATGCACCAAAAATGGTGCATTTACTTTTTCTAAATGTTATAATGGTGGTATAAAAATAAAAGGAGTTTGCCATGATTGGAAAGAACATAAAATCCTTACGTAAAACACATGACTTAACACAAGACGACTTTGCCCGAATTGTAGGAATTTCTCGAAATAGCTTGAGCCGGTATGAAAATGGAACGAGTTCAGTCTCTACCGAATTAATAGACATCATTTGTCAAAAGTTTAATGTATCTTATGTCGATATTGTAGGAGAAGATAAAATGCTCAATCCTGTTGAAGATTATGAATTGACTTTAAAAATTGAAATTGTGAAAGAAAGAGGAGCTAATCTATTATCACGACTCTATCGTTATCAAGATAGTCAGGGAATTAGTATTGATGATGAATCTAATCCTTGGATTTTAATGAGTGATGATCTATCTGACTTGATTCATACGAATATCTATTTAGTAGAAACTTTTGATGAAATAGAGAGGTATAGCGGCTATTTGGATGGAATTGAACGTATGTTAGAGATATCTGAAAAACGGATGGTAGCCTAATGGAAATCCAAGATTATACTGACAGTGAATTCAAACATGCTCTAGCACGGAATCTTCGTTCACTGACAAGAGGAAAAAAGTCCAGTAAGCAACCTATAGCGATTTTGCTTGGAGGGCAAAGTGGTGCCGGTAAGACTACAATTCATCGTATTAAACAGAAAGAATTTCAAGGAAATATTGTTATCATAGATGGTGATAGTTTTCGTTCTCAGCATCCACACTATTTAGAACTGCAGCAAGAATATGGCAAAGATAGTGTAGAATACACCAAAGATTTTGCGGGGAACATGGTAGAGTCTTTAGTAACCGAATTGAGTCATTTGGGATACAATCTTTTGATAGAGGGAACCTTACGAACGATTGACGTTCCAAAGAAAACAGCACAACTCTTGAAAAATAAGGGATATGAAGTACAATTAGCCTTAATTGCGACAAATCCCGAATTGTCTTATCTGAGCACCCTTATCCGATACGAAGAACTGTACGCTATCAATCCAAATCAAGCACGCGCAACTCCAAAAGAACATCATGATTTCATTGTAAATCATCTAGTTGATAATACACGACAATTGGAAGAACTAGCTATCTTTGAAAGGATTCAAATTTACCAACGAGATAGAAGTTGTATATATGATTCAGGAGAAGATAAAATTTCAGTAGCAACCGTTCTTCATGACTTACTATTTGGAGAATGGAATCAAGTGGAGAAGGAGATGCTTAAATCAGGAGAAGAAAGATTGAGAGATTTAACGAATCGAAATGGTTGTTAGATCATGAGTTTTAAAATATAGTCTACTTATAACTTTTGTTAGTTGTTTGAGGTAGACGAAAAGTTTTTAAAACCAAAAAAACGCATAGTATCAGGTGTTGAAAAAGCTTGATATTATGCGTTTTCTTGTGGGAAGATTTACTCCATTTTCTTCAGGAATTAAGATTTTGCCCAGCCTCAAAAGTTCTAATCAATTTTAATAACTCAGAAAAAGAAGACTGACAAAATATGGTTACTTTAAGACGAAACTAGAATTTGCTCTCAAACTGGAGAATGTGGAAGAAGAAATCAAAATTCTATGATGTAATGGCTAGGTAATTACGGATATAAAGTTGTAAGACTTGAAATTTTATTTCATAGACTTAATCACTATTATCCTTCTTAAATTCATAGATCGCTTCCAAGTAAAAATGAATTTTTTCTTTAATATATTTTAATGATTTATTATTAGTTATGTCTATAACACCAAACACACTATAGTGGTTTCGGTAAAGCTCATCATAATCAATCTGACTGCCTATGATGATAACTTCTGATTTTTTTGAACTAAATTGGATAGATTTTAAATAGAGTTTCATTTTTTTAGATGTTAGAGCCCCTGATTTTATGATAAAATAAGTAGAAGATTTATATTTGTAGTTAATCTTATGTCCTTGTAAAATTTTTGTATTTTTGAATGTTTTTTTTAAGAAATAATATTTTAAATACAGAGATAAAATATAGCCAAATAAAGAGTAGTGTAAAATTTGAATTGCCTTCATAGCTTTCCTTTCATTAGAAATTAGTTTATCAAATGAAGAAAGATTAATATTATTGAAATACTAAAAAGTATCTATTTTATCATGAAATGTCTAAATTAAGAAAATTTTTACCATTTGAGATAGTATAGAAACCATTTGAGATTTTTATAATTTAATTTCCATCATTCTGATAAGATTAAACTAATAGAAGGAGGCTAAATATGAAAGACTACATTTTATATCAAGATAGAGCTATCGTAAAGGTACCACTCTCTAAAATTTATTATGTTACAACTCACCCAACAAAAGCTCATGCTGTTCTTTTTGTAACAGCCGAAGGGAATTTTGAAGCTTCAACCTCACTAGCTAAAATCGAAGAGGAAAGTACAGAAGAACTTATTAGATGCCATAGAAAGTTTCTTGTAAATAAAGATAAAATAGCAGGATTTAATCATGAGACAAGAACAATTATGTTTTTGGATGATAGAGTATCAGACATCGCTTGTTCTAGAAGACACTTTACAATATTAAAAAATCAGTGGAAAAATATATAGGAGTGAAGTAGTGAATATTTTTATACTAGAAGATAATTTTTTACAACAGACTAGAATTGAAAATATTGTCAAAAAAATTTTGGTTGATAATAAGATTGAGTATAGGCATTTTGAGGTTTATGGAAAACCTCAACAGCTTTTAGAGGACATTTCAGAGAGAGGAAATCATCAATTATTTTTACTTGATATTGAAATAAAAGATGATGACAAAAGAGGATTAGACGTTGCTAGAGAAATCAGAAAACTTGATTCTCAAGCAGTGATTGCTTTTGTAACATCACATTCTGAGTTTATGCCTGTATCTTTTGAATATTTAGTATCAGCTATTGATTTCATTGATAAAGAATTACCTGAACCATTATTTATCAAACGAATTGAAAATGTTATTTTAAGTGTTAGCGATAATCAAGGAATAACAGTATCTGAGGACTCTTTTATATTTACAGGATCCAAAGCTCAAATTCAAGTCCCTTTTAAAGATTTATTGTATATTGAAACATCAACAATTGCTCATAAGTTGACTCTCTATTCCAAACGAGACATAGTTGAATTTTATGGACAATTGTCAGATATTCTTAAACAGGAACCACGTTTATTTCAATGTCATAGATCATTTATCGTAAATCCTTATAATATATCTTTAATTGATAAAGAAAATCGATTAGTTCATTTTCAGAACGGGTCCTCTTGTATTGTCTCTAGATTAAAAATTCGTCCACTTATGAAAGCTATCGAAAGACTTCATGACTAAGGAGATTTAGATGATATTTTTTCTAAATATTATAGGTGTTTTTCTATTGTTATGTATCCATACTAAGGTTGTAGGTGAGAGATTAAATCTAAAAAAAGTAGTAATGTCCATTATTCTGTTCCATCTTTTATCATTACTACTTATTGTTTTATTTAAATCAACTGGACTTTATTTTCTTGGATCATTATTGGTTTATCCCATTTTTTTTATCCTATATACTTTGTCCATTGGTGAATTAAGAAGTAAGGTTTCTTTATTACTTTTTTACTCATTATTTCCACTTGGATTTTGGGATGTCATCAAAAATTTTTTAGGTTACTTTATAATTTCTAAGATTCCAATATTGTATAGACTATATGAAACTAATCTAGGAATAATGATTTTCTCTTTATTAGCTGAAATTATTGTGTTTTTTCTTATTAGTCTCTTTCGATATAATTTTAGTCATTTAAAAATAAAGAACTTGGATAGAAAGACAAAATTTATTTTAATTACTGCGGATATTTTAATGCTAGCCTATTTTATCTTACCATCTTATATAAACTACAGTGATAAATTAAGTTGGGATAGAATGTTGGATTATAAAGAATTATGGACAGCAGTTTACTTTTTATTGTTTATTTGTTTTGTTAATCTCTTGGATAGAAGATTACTTCAAGAACTACAGGAGAAAGTCGTTCTACAAAAAGAAATTCAATTGCAAAATCTTAGTAATTATAGTCAACAAGTTGAGGGGCTGTATCAAGAAATTAGAAGCTTTAGACATGATTATGCTAATATTTTATCGAGCTTAAAAATAGGTATAGATCAAAAAGATATTAATCTGGTTTCTCAAGTTTATGATAGTGTTTTGAAAAATTCTGGTAAAAAATTAAAAGGCAAGCGTTTTGATGTAGCATATCTAAAAAATATCAATGATTTGGCGCTAAAGAGTTTACTATTATCTAAGTTATCGGAGGCCCAAAACTTATCTGTTCCAGTTTCCCTGGAGATTGGTGAACAGTTCTCTATAAAAAATATGGAACAAATAGACTTCTTAACAATTACTTCTATCTTGTTAGATAATGCTATAGAGTCCGCAGCAGAAGGAGGAATAGCCGTCTGTTTCCTTGAAGATAGAGAATGGAATAAATTAGTCATGATTGTTAAAAATTCTACTTTAGAAAGAGAGATAGAATTGAGAGATATATTCAAGCGTGACAATTCTTCAAAAGGAGAAGGTCGGGGTATAGGATTGGCCAATGTTCGGAGAATTTTAAAGTCTTATCCAAATGTATGTTTGAAAACCACAAGTAAAAATTATGTCTTTACACAAATCTTGGAAATAGAACTTTAAATGAGTGACCACTTGTTATGGCTTTCTAATTATTTTTTGTTATTTAAATGATCAAGTATGATATAAGAAAACGAGTATTTCCAACTACGGAAATGCTCGTTTTTTGATAGTTAGAAGTGGTTTTGTCCAGCTTCACTTTAGAGATTCCAACTAGTTCTCACGAGTTGAAAAATAGTCAATTGTGTATAATGTTTTTTGTCTATAATAAAAGGTTTGACTAGTTAAAAAATCGGGAGTTTCTGTTTATCCTAAGTATAAGATCATCAAAATCCTTCCAGAGGTTTCCTCCATAAATCTTTAACAGATCTTCAGAAGTTATTGTTGGAAATTTTTTTAGAGATATTTGTTTTTTGTCCATTATTTAGACCTCCTTAGTTTTATACTCTAATTATAAATAAAATATTTAAAATAATTTTTAAATATCCCCAAAGGTATCTATATAGTCATAAAGTGTTATCTATAAGTTATTGAGGATTTTATCTTTATAGTAATCGAAGTAAGTTTTTTTATCAATGATACTCGTTACTTGGCCTTGTAAACCATATTGTATGATGTTACTGTCTTTATCTGGTAGTTGGGCTAGTGCAGTCACTTTAAAAAGATTTCCTTGTTCAGTTTTTGTTGCTGTTCTATCAATAGAATGGATTTTTCCAATTATTGTGATATTTTGATTTCCGATTTTTTCTAATTTAAGACGTGCGACCTGTTCTTCTTTAAGTAAAGGGACATACTCAGAAGTGACGTAGTAAGTAATAAGTACCTCTTTAGTTTCTTGAATATTGGGATAAATTTGGGCGATTTCACTACCGTTTGGAATTAGAGTTTTTCCATCAAATTCATTATTTAAATGAATGATTCCTGTACCTGGGGCTTTAATAGTGTTGTGTTCAAAGTTAACATTTGCTTGCCCAAGTTGAGCTGTCAGCTCAGTGATTTGTGTTTCAACAGTTGTCAACTGTTGAGATGCCGATTGTAGAAATTGGGTTCGTAGGACTTCTACCTTGGTTCCTAAACTACTATCGTAAGTCGCAACACTTCCTGTACCTGCTCGTTGAATATTAAGACTAGCGATAGAGGATTTTAAACTTGAGATACTCTGATTAATTTGAGAAAGATATTGATCATCTAATCCTTGCTGAGATTGTTGCTGGGATTGGACTAAGTAAGTATTTAAGGTAGCTTTGTGTGGATTGCTAGCCGACAAACTCGAACTTTTATTAGTGATAGCTTGACTAAGTTCCTCATACTCTGCTATTTGTTGGTAGATATTATTGATTTGTTTCTCTATAGCAGTGGCGGTATTTCCTGCTAAAGCTAGTTGATTATTAACCTCTGCATTGGTTTTAGAGATGCCTAACTCAATATCTTGAGATTGGCTAATAAAGTTGTTAAAGGTATTAATATAGCCGAACTCATCTTCACCTGTAAAGAGGTTAGTTCCTTGTGACAGACTTGCTTTGAGAGTCTCGATTCCAGTTTTTTGCCGATTTAGGGTAGCTAGCTGTGTTTCAAGAGCTTGTTTTTGGGATTTCTCCATTGTTTCAGCATATTTGATAACGACGTCATCTTTTTTGACCGATTGGTTATTAGACAGATTATTAGTTGTTATGGTGTTATTGCTAGTTGATTGAATTGAAGCGATGACTTGAGTTGGTGTAATCTCTCCTCTCGATGTGACGGTGACTTCTTTTTGGGCAAATAAAGAGAAGATAAGCAGGAAACTTAGTAATAGGACTAATGGGACAATTAAGAGTGTCGCAAAATTATGGTAGCGGCGCTGATAAAATTCTGCACTTTTAAATAGCTTTGGGTTCATGATAAGTCTCCTTATTTGCTAAATAGATAATGATAGAAACCTTGTTTGGTCATCAATTCTTGATGAGAACCAGTCTCTATAACTTTCCCTTGGTTAAGGACAATGACTTGATTAGTTCGTTCAGATATACTAAGACGATGGGCAACAAAGATGATGGTCTTGTCACTCATGTCCATCAAATTTTCAATAACCTTTTTTTCAGTTAAAACATCAAGTCCGCTGGTTGCTTCATCAAGAATAAGAACAGGAGCTTTTGTCAGTAATGCTCTAGCCAAAGCAATACGTTGTTTTTGTCCACCTGATAATCCAGCTCCATCTGATAGTTCTGTTTGGTATCCCATAGGCATTTGTTCGATGTCTTGGCGAATTTCTGCTATCTCACAGGCTTTGATAATATCTTCTTGACTAATCATTTGATTAGCTCCCAAGGTCAGGTTTTCTAAGATTGATCCACTAAAAATATAAGCTTGTTGAGGTAGGTAGTTGATGTGTTGTCGAAGAACCTTTTTATCAATCATTTTGAGATCATTGTTGTTAATAGTGATTCGTCCCTTGTAAGGTTCAAAGAAGTTGACAATCATTTTAGCCAAGGTCGTTTTCCCTGATCCGCTAATTCCCACTATACTGACCTTATCACCTTGTTTGATAGTTAGATTTATGTTATTTAGGGTGTCGCGTCCAAAACCATATTTATATGAAATGTCTTCAAAACAAATATCACCAGCCAGAAACTGTGAACCGGTTAAGGTCTGAGTGTTTTTGAACTCAGATTCGACTAAGTAAACTTCATTAAGACGATTGTTGGCTACCTTTGCAGACTGAAGTTTTGTTTGGAGGTTAATGATATTTTCCAAGGGATTAGTAAAGTAAGATAAGAGTGTGTTAAACGTAATCAATTGTCCAATGGAAATTTTACCTGTCATAACTACCTGAGCACCAAACCACAAAATAACAATATTCAGTATGAGTTGAGCTCCTTGTTTAAGGCTGCTCTGTAGGATAGAATATTTACTGAGTTTGAAAGATTTGTCCAAATAATCCACAAACTCGCTATCAATCTTCTGGTATCGAGTTTCTTCACTAGTTAGGGATTTGATGGTTTCTATACCATTGATATCTTCAATAATAGCAGAGCTTACCATGGAATTGCTCTGCATGACATCATTATTCATCTTTTCAAAGGGCTTCATAAAAGCAAAAATAATGATGATGTAAATAGGAACTGAAATCAGTGAGAGAAGGAAGAGGTTGGTGTTTTGTACCAAGAGTACACTACCAACAATGATCAAGATAGAGACATCAAGGAAGAGTGACAAAATCGTCGAAGCTAGAGCATCAATGATTGAATTGGCATCTGTAAAACGAGAGATGACCTCACCAGTTCGCCGTGTTGCAAAGAAAGACATGGGGAGTTCAAAAATGTGGCGAATGTAAGAAAGAATAACATCAATACTTAATCGTTGACTAAGTACGGTTAAGAGGTAATCTCGTGAGAAACTCATAATCTGTTGCAGGATATAGGTGATAATCAGGCCAATGGAGATAATACCTAGGGTTGATTTCATCTGATTAGGGATGTATTCATCTAAAATTCCTTGAAGGTAGTAAGAGCCACCGATATTGATAAGGGTCACCAAGAGACTAGCTAACACGATATAAAAAATAAGTGAGCGTTGCCTGAAAATTAAGGGGAGAAAGCTCATCAATCCATTTTTTTTATCCTTATGAGGTTTATAGCTGGGAGCTGGAGCCAGAAAGATAGCTACACCTGTCCATTCAGAAGCAAATCTATCCTTGGTCATTTTTGTTACTTTGACAGTAGGGTCAGGATCACCAATGATAAGATGGTCTTTTATATTTTTATAGACAACGTAGTAGTGTTGTAGTTTACCCTCTTTATTAACATGAACGATAAAAGGATAAGGTATGTCTTCCATTTCAAAGAGGCTCATATCCGCTTGAATGGCTCTTGTTTCAAAACTCATTTCTTTGGCTGCTTTGACGATACCAAGAGCGGTCGTTCCTTCTTTATTTGTTTTAGCTAGTTCTCGCAAATGAGCTAAGGAATAGTCAGAACCATAAAACTTGGCAATAGACGCTAAAGCGGCAACTCCACAGTCCCTAGCGTCTATTTGAGGGATAAAGGTCCGTTTGTAAGATGTCATTTGTCAAATCCTTTCTTTTTATTTACAAGACTATTATGACAAAAAATAGGTAGAAAAATTGTTCAAATCTTAAATGGCTCATATAATATCTTGAATGGTGTTTTTGGTTTTGAAAATTAGTTAACACCATTTTTTAACGGCATATTTTTAATCATGAATGGTTACAAATTATGAAAAAAATACGTTTCGTGATGAAAATCGTACATTTAAAGACTTTACGGTAAAACTCGTGTTTTCTCTGGTATACTAAACTTGTCAAGATTGCAATCCGACAAAAATAATTAATATTAATACGGAGGTATTCCTCATGGAAACAAAAACAACGACTCAATTTGATGTTTTGGATACTGAAATGCTGGCTAGCATTGAGGGAGGAACAGTTAGTGCAGGTGAAGTTGCTAAGGCGGCAGGAATTTGCACATTAGCAGGAGCAGCGATTGGTAGTTTGGTTGCACCAGGAGCTGGAACTTGGGCTGGAGGTATTTTAGGAGCACAATATTGCACAGCTATATGGGGTATCGCTAGATCTTTGTAGAAAAGAGGTTAGTTTATGGAAAGTGGGGAATTTAGACTAATTTTAGCTCTTTTTACGTCCTTTTTTATAATAGGTGCGCTTGGAATAGTTCTAAATGTTACAATAAGCGAAGTTTTAGTTTTTTCTGTAGGTAGTGTGTTTTTTGAGTTGCTGATTCACTTATTAACGCATAATAAGAAGAGAGGAAACATTAGTTCTGAACTATGCTTTAATCGATACAAGCAATTTATTAAAAAGATTTCAGTACCTACTTTTTTTCTGTTACTATTATCAATTATCTTTGTTGTTATAGATGGCTATAATTCGTCTTCTGTATTATTTTATACTCATATATTTGTAGTATTATTCACGGTAGTATACATTATTAGCTCAAATAATATCGAATTACATATTTCAAAAAAGAAATGAGGTTACGTATGAATAAATTAAATATTCACTTTATGGAGTTAAAAAATGAAGAATTGTCCTGTGTTTTAGGTGGAGGACAACGTGAGGGAGAGGCTGTTCTTGCGGGGGCGGCAGGTGCTGTAGAAGCGGCGATGTCTTGTGCTCCTGCTGGTCCGTATGTCATTGCAGCATGCGCTGTTGGTGGAGCAATCTATGGTGGATTTTGGGGTTATGTATTCGGTTCATAAATAGAATTCTTGTGCGGGAAGAATATTTGTTTTGCATTGATTAGAATTGATTGATATTTTGTCTTCAAAATAAAATGCTACCAAATTTAATATTTGAATGTGTGTACTGGCCCCCAAAAGTTAGATTTTTCTGTCTAACTTTGGGGGCCAGTACAGTGTTAGCGTTTTACTTACAGTATATAATAATAAATTATTTTGAGACGTAGATGTAAAGTGATTGAGCTATAGATATGATGAGGGTGGAAATATGGAGAATGTTATAATGAATGTAGTTAATCATCTCTTGCTAAAGATTGAATGGATAGTAAGTAATATCTTTATAAAAATGAGCATACTTTGGATGCTTATTTGGTTTCTATACTATTTAAAGAGTGATTTAGCAATGTATTTCTTATTTTTTGGAAATGGCTTTTTATTATTGCTAATAATTTTTCGATTTGCACTGTATCAAATTAAACTAGTAATGCAGAATGATATTAAGTAATTGTGTCTAGATCATATTTTGGGGAATCAGATTATAATCATTCTGGACGTTTTCAAGACTTTTTGGGATTTGTATAATAGAACTTGGTGAAGCTATCATAGCCTTTTGTGAAGGAACTGGATCTTCTTTCTACGGTATAGAAAGTTGAGGTTCAAATGAATCGTTATTTGATATGCGTAATTAGTTTTATAATGACGGTTTTAGTCCTAAAAATTTTATTCGAATCAAATACTATTATTCATAAGTTTATTGCTATATTAGGTATTACTATGTATTACAGAGGTATTTTTAGAGAGTATAAAAAATATTCAAATCATTTCAGATTTTTAAATTTTATAATATTTGTATTTTTTTGACACAATAAAATTATCAAGTACTAGGAGGTATTCCATATGGATGGTATGCACCATTTAGATATATTTCAGATAACATTATTTGTAGGGATGGTTATCGATATACGCAATCGAATTGGAACTTTGGTAATTGTTAAATTAATGTTGAATCTGTAGTAAATGGTGTTGTATCACAAATGGCTATGGCAATAGCAGGAGCAGGTGGGAACAGACCTAGATAATAATAAGAGGGTATAGATATGAATCAACAGTTTAGAAGTCAATGTTTAGATGCAATTGTAAACTTTGAAACTAGCTTTAAAGAAATGAACTTATCTCAACAACAATATTTCCAAGCTTATAGTCTAGTTAGTAAAATAGTATCTGAAAAGAAATTAGACGGTGTTGCATTTGCTCAATCTTTCAGATATTTTTATGAACTCTTTAGTTGAGAATTATTTCCAGGGGGAATTGTTTTATCTGAACAAGCTCGTAAAGATTTTAGTAGGATATCAGACCTAGCAAATTCTACTGAGTTATTAAAAACAATTCATAGCCCTATTAAAATATTTTGGTAATTACAAAATTATATTAATTTCTACAATAGTAATTATTTATTTTGCGTATCCTTAAAATTTGTGATTTACTAAACTTTATAAAATTGTACAACAATAAAAAGTACCTAATGGTTTACTGAAATGTTTTCGACTAATATTAATTGATTCAAAAAATTTTCCCAATATTATATTCAAGGGATTTAATTCTGTATATAACAGGATTAAATCCTTTTTACTATGTGACTATTAGTCCGTCTCGCTCCGTTAGAGGGGAGACAAACAAACCACCCGTTTGAAGGAGGTTCATGATTGTGGGGACCTACACTTTATTTTCTTTTGAAACTGAGTTTTTATCCAGTTTTATGACTTGAGTACGACGAACAGGTCGTGGCTCTCATTTGAGGTGTAAGTCATACGTGAGTCCCCACTACCGGTGACCCCAATAAAGATTCCCAATTCTGACTATAGCGAGGTAGCAAGGAGGAAGAAATAGTAAAATCGTGGCTTAAAGAACAGGAATGTTATAGTAAGCCATATTTAGGGAATTAAGTAAATCTTCCAACAATAAAACGAATGGCATAGATTTTTTTCAACATCTGATATTTTGAACTTTTCTCAGATTCTTATTTTTAATCTTGAATGGTTTAAAAATTATGAGAAAAAACATTTCATGATGAAAATCGCACATTTGAAGATCTTGTGGTAATAATTTTTTGTGTTATGCTATACTGAAGCTGTCAAGGTTGCAACTCGACAAAACAAAAAATATTTATCCTTGAACTAGCTTCTCAAGGGTAGACAGAAAAATCTAACTTTGAGGGTTAGTACACAAAAGGAGGTGTTTACCATGGATACAAAAGCAACAGAACATTTTAATACAATTAACTCTAATTCCCTTGCTACTATTAAAGGTGGAGGAAAAGGCATTTGTAAATTCGTTATGGAAGGAGCAAATGGTTATTCTTGCCGATATCCAGATGGAGAATGGGGATATATTGTCACTAAGAGTAATTTTGAGGCAACGAAAGATGTAATAGTTAATGGTTGGATATCATCATTAGGAGGCAGTTATTTTCTTCGAGGCTATAGAGGATGATTCATGAATAAAAAAACAGAAGAAATTCTCAACAAGGTTTATAATTTGATTTTAGATCCAGAGATTCGTCAAAACGAACGAGATATTTTATTACATTATAAAACTCGATTAGAGAATACAAAAAATGAGCAGAGAGTTGTCATGGAGTTGGCAGAAGCTCTTCGCCAACAAGCTGTTAGTAGTATTCATAGTCATAAATCATTGAGTCCAAAGACTGCAACATTTTATAAAGAAATTGCAGCATATGGACAATTGAATAAAAATCTAGCTCAAGGATTAATTTCTTTGGGGATAACGATATAAGGAAAAATGAGTATAATAAACTCATCTAGCTTTTAACAAGATGAAACAATTCATATAAATGTAAGGAGGTATTCATGATGAATACAATGGTGAAACAATAGGTATTATGATGTATTACAGAGATGTTTTTAGAGAATATAAAAGATATTAAAATCATTTCAAATTAGTTAAATTTCATAATCTTAATTTAACTAATTTGTACAACATAATAATCAAAGAGGCTGGGAAAAGTCTTTAAAATCAGAAAAACGCATATTATCAGGCATTGAACAATCTTGATATTATGCGTTTTATTGTAGTGAGATTCACATTATTTTTCCTAAAAATGAGTTTTTGACTAGCCTAATTATTTGGGTACGACGAGCAGGTCAAGTATCTCATCTGAGGTATAAGCTCTCCATGAGCACCCGCTACTGGTGAGTTAAATAGTTACTCGTAAGCAGGATAATCATGAGGTAGTAGGAAGAGGGAGGGATAGTAAGTCATGTATAGTAGATGAGGGATTTCAGAACTCTAAAGTTCAAATAGGTATATGTAAATCACGAGAGTATTGAGGAAAGATGTACAACTTATATATTGAGGTGAGATTCTGATGATAGCTGAAAGCATAGTAACAACGAAACATGAGAAGTCAGTCAATCCTATAGTAGTCAGGATGATTCTATAATGGAAGTGGAGCGAAAAATACCATTTCAGTATAATATAGCTACCTTTTAGGATTTGCTTAAAAATTTAGTTTTAAAATGTGTAAAATAAAATTATCAATAAAAAAGGAGCCACATTATGAAGAAGTATTTATTACAATCTTTATTAGTTAGTACCGTAGCGTTAGTTACCATTAGTCCGAATCTTGTTTTGGCTGAGAGTACTGAAACAAAATTTTCTGATACAGTGCCATCAGCCTTAAATTTAGAACCAGCTGTTACAGAAAACACTAGAGAATCTTTAACTGAACAAAAGTCTAGCGATAGAGAAAATGAAAGTAACGTTCAGCAATCGACGAAGGAAATTACTAAGAAAGAAACTGATAACGTGAACTCAGTAACATCTGAAGAATACGCTTCAAATGTGTCTGATTTTAATAAAATTAGTATTGCTGAAGTTCGTCAGATATTCACTTCAGAAGATTCGGAACATACTTTATATTTTGGAAGAGGGACATGTTATCATTGTCGTGAATTTTCTGGAGTATTGAAAGAGTTTAATATGCTGATTGATAAAAAGTTAGAATATTACGATATAGATGGTGAGGATTTTGATGATTCTGCTAAAGAGTTCATTTTTAAAACAATCGGTATTCCTGGAACGCCAACAATTATTTATTTTAAAAATGGTAAAACTATTTCTGGTTGGGTTGGTGGAGGAATAACTGCACAACAACTTTACGATTATCTCTATTTTGGAAAAACTGATGAGAAGCCGAAAAGAGAATTTGAAAATGATAATAAAAATATTATAAATCCAGAGAATTCAATGCAAACTATGGATATTAAAGAGGATACAGTCAAGATTAAAACAATTGCAAATCAAATCCCTAAAGATATTCCACTCTCTGACGAAAATTTACAGAAAAAGATTTTAGTTAAATCACAAGATACTTTTGGAAAGACTATTGAAAATATAGAGGATAATTCTAAAGATAGTGTGGTTGGTGTTAAAAATCAGGAGAATCCTGAACTACTTTACAGTAAATTTAATGAATATAAATCAGATTTTATAGCATCAACTAATTTTAAAAAAATAGAATCGGAAGTAAAAAATTTACCCCAAACAGGAGAAGAACAATCGATTAACTTTGTTCGTTTAGGAATCGCCTTATTTATTACTGGAATTTTTATAATAAGTAGTCATTTAAATACTAAAAATGAAGTATAAGATCATAAGAGTATAGTAACCTACTGGAAATAGATTACATTAGATATTTATGAGAAACAGTGTAGATAATCTTTTTACCAAGTTTTAAAAATAAAAATAAGTAAATAAATTGAGAAATTTACCTAAGTAGGATATAGATTTCTCAATTTATTTTATTGTGGGAGGATTTGATTCGCTTCTACAGTAATTAAGTTCATTTATCAATCTCTTTTTATTATATTTAAGGATATTTGAAAGATGTATTTTAGAAAAACAATTATGGAGTTCTTAATACAGAATATAGTATAAATGCTGATTCAAAGTGAAGTTTTCTAAGTTTTTTGATTTTGCTGAGTATAAAATCTATTAACTAAGATTGAACTATAAAAATTAATTTGAGATGAAGTGAATTATAGACATTGGAGATGTCTCTTACTCGATTTCAGAATGAATCGCTGATACAGGATTAAAAGAACTAAGTATTTCTTTTTGTTTTGAATGAGATACGTGAGTATAGATTTGTGTTATTGATATAGAACTATGTCCAAGAATTTGTTGAATGTATCGAATATCTACATCATTATCTAGAAGCATTGTCGCAAAGCTATGTCTAAACATATGTGGTGTAATAGTTCTACATAAGCTGTTTTGTTCAACTATTCTCTTTAAAATTAAACGTACACTTTGCTCTGATAATGGTTTAAGTGAATGTTTACCTGGAAACAGGAAATCATTGGTTTCATTTCTTGTTTTATTTATATATGTTTCTAATAAATTGAATGTTTTTTGATCTCCTAAAAATAGGATACGTTCTTTCTTACCCTTTCCTATAATATGGAGTGTCTTATTTGAAAGATTAATATCTTTGAGATGAATGTGGCAAAGTTCAGAAATTCTGATGCCTGTTGAAAGTAAAAGTGAAATAATTAGTAGATTTCTTTCAGCGTGTTGTTTTTGATAATCAGTTTTAGATAGAACTATTCTCTGCTCTAAATATGAAAAAATACTTTTCAAAATGTCATACGGAATCGTTTTAGGCAATACTTTTTCAGTTCTAAATTGAAAGCGCAATTGATTGAAGGGATTCTCTTCAATTATGTTCTGGTATTTTAGATAGTTATAAAACACCTTCATACAAGCAATTTTTCTTCTTAATGTATTCGTTTTTAAGTTAGATTGTGTCAACTGTTCTATATAGGATTCGACATTATCATAGTCTGAGTTATAAAATTGCATAAGATCATTCTTATAAGCGCGAATCGTGTGCGAACTCAAACGCTTATGAGTTTTGCAATAATCTAAGTAAGTAGAAATAAGTTTATAATCCATAAAAATCTCCTTTATCAATAATCATGCTATTATAAACTTATTTGGGTGCTTTGTATAGTGATAATAAATTGTTATCGGTAGGAAAGAATCATGAAACAATTGCTACAGTCTTATTTACAAAATTTTGATACATTGTGTTCTAAGACCAATTTATTTTTAGTTGCTAATTTACAAAAACAAACTAAGAAAATGTCGTACTATACAATTGAACATGCATCTGATAGTGAATTTTTTTCGCTATCAGAATTTGAGGAAATAGCTTCAGCACTGTTAAAAACTGGTTTATGTATGAATGTTTTTTATACTGAAATAGACTTTTTTGAATATATCTTAAAATACTATCCGAACTTATCAAAAGAAACATTATTAGTTTATAATTTGGCTAGAGACGGTCGAAAAGAAGGAAAAAAATCGTTGATTCCTTCTTTTTGTGATTACTTCGGTATTGATTATACAGGTTCAAATGCACTAACGGTTTCCTTATGTCGTAATAAATTTATTTGGGGAGCTGTTGCAGATTGCTTTCATATTCCAACACCTAAAACGGTTTGTATCAAAGATGGCGAAGTATTAGGTGAGCCTTTTGACGCTCAAAAATATATTAGAAAAGAAATTTCGGAATCCGCAAGTATTAATCTTTCCAATGATTCAATCATAGATAATTTTGAGTGGACTAATATAGAAAATGAAGACTTTCTACTGCAAGAGTATATTTCAGGAATTGAAGTTGAAGTCCCATTTTTCAATATTAAAGGGGAATATCTTATATTAGATCCAGTCAGAATCGTATCTTCTGCAGAAATTCTAACAAGCGAACTTTCTGATAATAATTGTTATTCATTTGAATGGTTAGAAGATCAACAAATATGTACAAAATTAAAAAAGGCAACAAAAAAACTCGCCAAATACTTAGGTATAACTACTTATGGACGAGTTGATTTTAGAATAAAGTCAGATGGGAGTTATTTTGTTTTTGATATTGCAACAATGCCCTACACAACTGACCATAGTTCATTTAATTTTGACTTTGAGCAATATGGATTTACAATGGCTGATCTTCATAAACTAGTAATATTAAGCAGTTTATAATGCACTAGTATATTGTATATCAGTCAGCATAAGACCCCTTCGAAAGTAATTCCATTCCCTTGAAGAAAATTTGGTTTGTGATATAAAATCAGAAAATTCCTTTCCTGTTTCTATATCTGACTCAAGAATCTTTTTATAGCGACGATGTTTTTCAACTAATAATTTTTTATCTGATTCGAAAATAACAGGAGAAAAACCTTCTAATTGATTGTATTTATTCTTTGCTTGTTGATGCTTATTCTCTAGTAACAACAAGCAAAATTCAAACCATCCAAAATAATAACGATAAAAATCATCTATTGAAGTATCATCAAGGTCGGCTAAATCCTCAACCCTCATCAACTCTTCAAGTATTGTTTTATAACATCTGTATTCTTCTATTTTAGAATAATACAGTGAAATTGAACATAGATTTGTATATATTAAGTGCTTACTTACATCATTTAGTTCATATTCGTTAATAATCCTTTCAAATTGAGATTTCCAATAATCAAAATCTCCTTTCACACCTGAAAGAAAGTCTAGTACAACAAAATTATTTTTAGACTTCCAGTATACTGGTAGATTGTGTTTATCTGATAATGCTTCTATTTCATATTTCACCTGTTTTGCTCGCTCATAGTTGGACGAAACAAGTAATAGTCCTAGAAGACTTCCAAGTGTATAATACTGTTCAATTTTATCATCAATATCGGTAAAAAATTTTAAAGCCTTATTTGCATCGTTGATTGATCTATCATTGTCCTTGTATAAAAAACTTTTTCTTAAATAGATATTTTCAAGATATTGTGCACTTTGTTCAATATCTTTTGTTGTATAAAATTTTTTGACGATATTTTCATTTAAAACTTGGAATTTATCAACTTCATTAAGTTTATCTATTAAATGAGGTAGTAGCATGTAAATACATGAAAGATAGTGAACAGGTTCAATAATGATATCTTTATTGCTTTCGGCAAATATATTTTCATAAAGCGTGTCACAAAGTGATTTAAAAGAAAAATCTTGTGATGTATTTCCCTGAAAATTAATATCATTCTTTAATAATATCGAAGCTAATAACGAACTTTCAGGTAAGATTTCTGTATAAAGAGAGTTAGCATCATTTGTATATTTGTGATTGATACATTTAAAAAATACTGATTTAGTCTCTTCAGTGAGAAATTCAAGTCTATTTAGACTATTTTTTTCGCTTTCTAGTATCTCATTTTGATTCAATAAATGTTCATACCAAAGTAAATATAGAGATAATAAATATTCTTGACTCTCCTTAAGTTTTGCCAAAATTTCTATCTTTAGTCTGTAATTAAACGGTTCCTTCCCGCATAGATAATGATAGTACCGTCTATAGATTTCTTTTTGTCCTTTTTCAACCGTTAAAAGAAGTTTATCTTTCATAATCAATATCAAACTATAAAAATTTGTTCTATTTTTTACAGGAATTAGGACTAGTAATTTTTTTAAGATATCAATAGCTTTTTCAATTTGAAAAGTTTTTAAATTAAAATATTCTTCAGCATCATATGGGTTGAAATATTCAGGAAGGACAGATAGCTGATAAATGAAATCAACATCAATTTTATTCTCTCTAAAGTCCTTCTCAATCGTATTTAACAAATCATCTAATAACCTTTCAGTCTTGGAATTATTCTGTGATAGTGAAATAAAATTGTAAATTTTTTCTAGATTTCCCTTTGTTAAAGGATACAATGTATCTACCAGATCATCAGAGAGATTTGATACTTGTATAATGTTACCTAAAGTGTCTTTTAAATCATTTAATTCAAAATGATGGATATTAAAGTTTTTGGAAAAGTTAATGTTGCTATTTTTGAATTCTGTACCTCCAACTACAATAATAATTGATTTATTATATTTCTTTTCATAATGAGAGATATTATTAATAAGACGTATAAAAAATACTTTTAGTTCATTCCCTAGCCACTCCCAATGTTGTATTAGAAATATTAATCTGTAGTTGTTGCTATTATTTAAAATTTTCTTCTCTACATTAGTTGAATCATATTTTAATGATATACCAGCTGTTCCGAATCCTGATATAGAGCTATTAACAGACATTGAAACAGGGTTTGAAAAATTTTTCTGCAAATGATAGTTTATACTCGTCTGTAATATCGTTATCTCCGAAATCACTATATAGTACTGTTCCATTCCCATCAATTTCTCTTTCTAATAGTTCTTGTGATATTTTATCAAACGCTAAGGATTTTGATAAAGAATCTTCAAAGGGAACATATAGTGAAAGTGACTTTTGAGCTGTATGAGCTTGAATAATTGAATTAGCAATCTCTGTTAAAAACTGATTCCATTGAGACATAATTAAAATTCCTACCGATAACAATTTATTATCACTAGTATACCATAAAGTCATCTTTAGTAGCTTGATTTGTATAATGATTTTTTTAGTTAGAATTAAATGTTATTGGTCAACTATAAAGTAAAATACTGTTTTGAAATTATATCGAATACTTTTGAGTGAATTACAAACTTACAACAACTAGAGAGTTGTGTAGTTTGAAGGAAATAAGTACAGGTTTATTAGAAAAGTAACATTTTATAGGATTATCACGAAAATTCTAATTTTAGAATTATACTTTCTATTAATTTAGAACCTGTTTTTTTATTTTTAATGTTATAATAGTGTTATCAAGTAAAAGGAGCATACTATAATTGATAACAATATAAAATCCTTACGTAAAACACATGACTTGACCCAACCCGAATTTGCACGGATTGTAGGTATTTCACGTAATAGTCTGAGTCGATATGAAAATGGAACGAGTTCAGTTTCTACGGAACTAATAGTCATCATTTGTCAAAAGTTTAATGTATCTTATGTCGATATTGTAGGGGAAGATAAAATGCTTAATCCTGTTGAAGATTATGAATTGACTTTAAAAATTGAAATTGTGAAAGAAAGAGGTGCTAATCTATTATCTCGACTCTATCGTTATCAAGATAGTCAGGGAATTAGCATTGATGATGAATCTAATCCTTGGATTTTAATGAGTGATGATCTATCTGATTTGATTCATACGAATATCTATCTAGTAGAAACTTTTGATGAAATAGAGAGATATAGCGGCTATTTGGATGGAATTGAACGTATGTTAGAGATATCTGAAAAACGGATGGTAGCCTAATGGAAATCCAAGATTATACCGATAGTGCATTCAAACATGCTTTAGCTCGGAACGTTCGCTCACTGACAAGAGGAAAAAAGTACAGTAAGTAACCTATAGCGATAGAAGGTGTACCCAGATGGCTCATTCCTTATCTCAGAAACCAACTACAATGGCAATCCAAACTATACCTTCCATATTATATCTGGAGTGGATAGTAGCTGAGTTTTACGTATATGACGAAATAAGAAAATAACATAGAATTTTTCTAATTTTTTTGGTATAATAAACTAAAAAGTATGGGGGGCAAGTTATGATTCAACGTTTAAATGTAAATACTGAAGTTCTATCTACATATATTCGTAACTCTAATACTCCTATCGAATATTTACGACAAAAATTACCTAATATTGATAAGTTTTTAAAAGGGGAATTAGAGCCTACCTTTAATCAAGTATATGCACTTTCTAAACTGATTAATATTCCTACTGGATTATTGTTATTAAAAGAGCCTATTTCTGCTAGTTCTTTGAATGTTGATTTTAGGACATTCAATTCAGAACTTTTATCTGATATCAGTTCTGAATTAAAAGATACAATTATTGAAATGCAAGAGAAACAGGAATTTTTGAAAGAAATAGTTGAGAATGAGTGCCCTTTTGTAGGTATCTTTACTTTTGATGATGATTATTCAGATGTAATTTTGAAAGCAAAAGAATTGTTAGGAAATGAAATTACCAGAAAAAGATTTGATAATTATAGAAAAATACTCGGTCAATTAGGAATTTTCATATTTTTAAATGGTAAGTATAAGGATAATACACATCGTCCGTTAAATCTAAATGAGTTTAGAGGTTTCGTGTTATCTGATAAGAAGGCTCCAATTATTTTTATTAATCAGTTGGATTCGAAGACTGGACAGTTTTTCACATTAATTCATGAGTTTGTCCATTTATTATATGGGGATAGTGATCTGTTTGATGGTGAAGATTCAAAAAAACGAAGTAAGACAGAAGCAATAATAAATTCAATAACAGCTGAGATTTTAGTTCCAAAAGAATTAATTAGTGATATGTTTGACAATCAAATAGATATCAGAACCAGTCTTGATAGTTTATCTAGAAAATTTGAAGTAAGTAAGTTTGTTATTTTAAGACGACTATATGATTTATCAATGCTTTCAAGAAAGGACTTTATGTCTTTACAAAATGAACTTGAAGCTGAATTTAAGTTAATTGAAAATATTAAAAAAAATTCTGGTGGAGGTAATTATCACAACAACCTTCTATTTAGAATGGATTCTAATTTTTTCAATCATGTGAATAATGCTGTTCAGCAAAATAAAATTACTTATACAGATGCTTTTGGTATCGTAGGGGTTGGATATAAAGGATATAAAATATTAAGCAGGGGAGGATGATAAATGTATTTATTAGATTCAAATATATACATAAACTTTTATGATAGATATTATCGTAAAGATTTTTTTCCTACCTTCTGGTCAAACTTTGCTGGTATTTTAAACTCAAGTGTTGTGATTCCAAAAATTGTAATCTCGGAAAATTACCAAGATGACTGGTTTAGAGACTGGTTAACGAATAACTACACTAAGTCCATAATTGATCATAAGTCTTATGTGGTAGAGTGGAGTGCCATTATTCAGCATATCCAGAGTAGTCCTTACTATAAAGATGCAGCGCTTATGTCACAAAAAGGATGGGCAAATGCTGATATTGCGGATCCATGGTTGATAGCTATTGCGAAAAGTATGAATTATACTATAGTTACTGATGAAGTAAAAAATGTGAATTTAAATTCTACAAACCCTAGCAAAAATGCTAAAATTCCAGATGTGTGTGACCAATTAGGAGTAAGATGTATCTCAATGAATGAGTTCTTTGAGGAAATTGGTTTATCTGTTTAAAAAGTCCTCTTTTATGAGCCCGCTGAAAAAGTCAACAACTTGATGACTTTTTTGTTATACTAGAGATGAGATGAAATAATTTAAGAGTCACAAGGCTCTAAGCTCTTTAGAACGAAGACAAACGTCATTTTTGGCGTTTGTTTTTTGTTATGGCTTCAAGCCAGTTTTTCTCGTAGAGAAAAACCTGACAAGGCTTCTAGCTTCCATTTATTTTTCCAAGTATAATCTAATTGTTCAGGTTAGATAAAGGAGGAAAAATAAATGGCTAAAACCAGTTACAGTTTATCACATACCAAATGGATGTGAAAATATCATATAGTTTTTACACCTAAGTATCGCAGTAAGACGATATATTACAAAGTAAGGTCGAATTTGATAGATATTATCAAACATCTATGCCGTTGTCGTGGCGTTGAGATTATCGAAGGTCATATGATGCTGGACCATGTACACCTGCTTGTACTGATACTTCCCAAACTTTCGATTTCCGATTTTATTGGGTATCTCAAGAGTAAAAGTGCATTGATGATATTTGATAAGCACGCTAATTTAAAATATAAGTATGGAAATCGAAAGTTTTGGGCTAGGGGATACTATGTAAGTACCGTTGGACTAAACGAAAAGACCGTAGCTAAATATATTCGCGAGCAGGAAAAGAATGACATTGCACTCGATAAGCTGAGTGTAAAAGAATATGAAGATCCGTTTTCTGATGGCGGTTTTAGAACAAGGTAAAAGCCCGTTGTGACGGGCATTAGTCAAGTAATATAGCACGACCTGAACGAAGTTCAGCTAGCGTCTTTAGACGTCGCTGGAGAGAAACGGCTTATAGCCGGTGTACAAGCCACCCGTTTTCACGGGTGGTTATGACTTTGGTATTCTCGTAGTGCTTGAAGGTTATTTTTCATCTGTAACACCTTCTTTCTATAATTGCTAAATGCGTAGGTCAATGTTACTCTTGAATTTTACTGACGACACGTTACTTAGGGCGTTGCCTTAAGTGTATCTGTTTGCTGGCTATTAGAATCGCCAGTTTACTGTCAAAGCTAGTAGAGCTGCAACCTTCGGGAGATTTGCCTCCGGCAATCTCCCTCGTCTTTGTCTTCTAGCTTTGACTGTAATTAACGAAAACTTTATCATAAGCTATACATTGATTATCATAGACTTTGTATAACCGTTTTGGTATAATTGAGGTGGTTTTATAATAAAGCTCCAAATGATATAGTAGAGCTTTATTAGCTAGCAATTATGCACTTAAAAATATTATGAGATGCCAAAATAATACCATTTGGATATAAATATAATACTATCCTTTTGGTTATAAGTCAATAAAAAGTATGGAAAAACTTAAATATGTTAAAAGATAATTTAAAAAAAGTAAGACTTAATAATGGATTAACTCAAGCTCAAGTTGCAGAAAGATTAGGAGTATCACAAGCTCAGTATGCAAGGTGGGAAAGTGGAGGAAGGAATCCTAAATATGAGACAATCAAGAAACTAGCTGATGTTTTCAATACAACAACGGAAGCATTAAATGGAAGATATGATGGAATTGAGGAGATCGTGAGAATACTTAGAGAATATGATTTGACAGATGAAGATAAAAACGAAATATATAATATGGTAGAGCAATATCTTAAGGAGAGAAAATATGAGTAGTGTTTTTGATAAATTTGTGTGTCCGATTATAAAATTTTTAATTTTCGCATTAGCTAAACTGCTATTTGATATTCTAGTCCTAACAGCTACTGGTTGGGAATATACTAATTTTATTTTTTTTGAGGCATTTTTTGCTTCTTGTTGTTTATTTTTTAAATATATAAAACAAAGTAAAAGACAACAAGAAGAGGTAGTATTAAATACCCAATTTAATTCTTCATTTTTTAAAAATACTCATTATAAAATTTATAAATCACGATTTATCAAGTTTTCAAAAGATAATAAAGTCATATTGCTATTTTTATTTCTATCTAATAGAGATTTATTATCTATCATTGAAAACTCAAATAAAGAATTCTTTCCTATGATTAACAAAATAGAATTTAAGAATGAAAATTTAGAAAACTGTTTACTCGATTTTCTAGGGTTTTTGAACAGTGAGCAAAATCTTGTTAACTTTTTGTTCAGTTGCTATTTTTGCCTGATTGTATGGATTTTTATTAACCAAATTGATTTCCAATTGATTGAAATAGTTAGTTCGCATAAGGAGGGTGGGAATGACAAAAAGTAAATTAATTAGGGATATTGCTGAAGAATCTATTAGTTTAGAAAGCGCACTTTTAAGATTAAGAGTAATTACGTATTCATTAAAAAATTCTGAACTGCAAAAATGGATTGAAAATGAGTTAAGAGGATATAAGATAGATGATGAAATTCCTCAGTATAGGAAAGGTATTGCGTATTATATAAGATACTCAGGGATAAATAGAAATTTTACAGTTAGGTCAGCACCACTGTCAGAATCATATTTTACAGATGAAATAAAAAAATTTTTAAGAGAACGGCAAATTACTAATGGTATAGGTACGATTGAGCGTAATTTATCAATAGAAATGAGATATGACCTAATTGAACTTGCCCCAATGGTTTATAGTGCAAGTAAATGTGCTATTCAGTGTTATACATTAGAACAAGTAGTAAATAAAGCTAGTTTAGAGAATATCTTAAGTAATGTGAAAATAAAGTTGATTGATATATTACTAGATTTAGAATCGAAGTTTGGTGAACTAGACCAGTTAGATATTGATGTAAAATGTATTAGTAGTGAGGAACTACAAACAGTAAATGAAACATTGTTAGATAAAATTTATTATGATGGGAAAAGAGAAAACTATGAGTGAGTTCTTAAGTTACTTTTTGAATAATTCGACGTTATTAGGTGCATTTATTTCAATAATATCTTCATCGATTACTCTGCTTATACAAGCATATATCAAGAAGTATTTGATGGAACAAGGGGAAACCAATATTTACTATAAAACAGTTTACAATAAAATTTCATCAAATCCTTGGGGGTTTTATAAAGAAAATAATGAACTATATTTTGACCTACCACTATGGATTGAAATCCATAATACAAAAGGAACTAGACAGATTGTGAGAAATCTAAATTTATCTTTATATTCGGCTGGAAAATTTGTTTCTAAAACAAAACAGTCAACGCATTCTAGGAGAACTGTTTTGGGAGATAATGGTTCATATTCATTCTTAGTTGATGCAGGAGAAATAAAAAGATACGACTTGGAATTCATTATAGAAGGGAAAGATATAGACTTTCATGACTTTGATGAAGTTAGATTATCTTATTTTGATACAAATGATAAGTATAAAGAATATAAAATATTTGAAATTAAAGATTCATGGAAACAGTCTAATTATAAAATAAGTGATGATTGGAAAAAGTTACAGTAGGAGAAGAATATGGATTTTGAAAAGTTTGAAAAAAATAATAGGTTTCAACTACTCAGAAATAAAATATTAAGAATAAGTGATGGTGACCTAGTAAAAAAAGACTTAATCTCAGGATTAATGCTATTAAGTATAATTGCTTATATTTTAGGAACTATAAAATTTTTATGGGATAATTTGTTGGCAGTTTTATTTAATGATTTAATTATCTATGCAACTGTTTTGCATGCTAATATTAAACAACTACTCAATTATTTAATAGGGTATTCTACGAGAATAGATTTGAGTGAATTTCCTGAATTAAAGGTTCCAAATATTGGAAATACGTTAAATGTTTTCGGTGTCCTAATAATAAGAATAATAATTGTTGGTATTATACTCTTCATCATTTATCGGATGTTTAAGCAAGAAAGTTTCATTAATCAAATAATTAAAAGTCTTGCAATAATTATCTTTTCAGTTATAGTTTATGGTGAATATCAGATTACAATTTTCATTGGAGTAATTATCATTTCAATCCCTTTAACACAACTTGGTAAAGGGAGTGTATATAGGTTTCTATGCAATATAATTCTATTTCTAGGGCCATTAAATCTTATAGAGAATGATAGATTTGATGGAAATCAAATAGATACAATAAAAACATTAGTTCAAGTTCTAGCATGCTATATAATTTCTTTAATAGTTTCCGTACTATTTAAACTACCATTTGGTATTTGTCTGTTGTTAGTCTTAGTTTTAGTAATGAGATTCGGCCTACAATTTCAAACAAAGAATCCGCATTTAGAAATTCTATTAAAATCCATTATCTATATTTTAGTATTTACTACTGTATTGTTAACTGAACAAATAAAGGATAATGAAAGCATCTTTACGGTATTATTTGCGTTATATTTTGCGCTGGATAGATTTTTTAGTTTATACAATGAAATAGAAACTCTTGTAAAAAAAGATGAAATTAATTATTATTTGTATTTTGATAATTCATTTGAACTTTTAGAGCAAAAATATTTAACTGATGAATTTTTAGTAGCTACAATTGCTGAAATAGATGAGATTAAATTATTGGGTCAATTAATAATAAGAACAGAACTTGAGATGAAAGATAGTTTCGAAAACTTATTACAATTAATTAGAGAAAAAAGAAAAATAGAATATGAGAATTACCAGTTATTAATATTATCACTTGAATATAGAATAAAGAAAAAAGAAAATGAAAAACTTACAATAAAAAATTTCATTAAAAACAAATTAAATGATGAAAAATTGCTGGACAACCAAAAGGTACTCCCAATAGAATTTTTAGTTCTCTATGGTGAGGAATTAAAAGTACAAAAGCAATATAAAAGAGCTACTGAATTTTTGAGATTTTCAGGATATTATAGTTCGTATTATTATATAGAGAGTTATAATGAGTGTATGCAAAAAATTGAAAAGAGAAAAAAATAATTCTTTAAATGAGTTTTTTCGTATTGCAATGCGTGGTAGCTTTCGGGTAGCTAAAGAAACAAAATGAACTATTTTTCTATCGGTATACATAAAAAGAATGTTGATTTGTCAGCATTCTTTTTTATTTCAAATGTATTCTCGGAATTAGAACTTGGGGGTTATTAAACTCTTGATTTTTTCCATCAGCTATGGTCTCCTTTTTGTTAGTTAATAAACTTACAAAAAGGAGAACAAATGTTTTCACCCACTAAATTAAAAGAAAAAAGAGAAAGTCAAGGGTTATCGCAATCACAACTTGCATCCAGTTTGGGAATCAGTAGAGCCTCATACTTTAATTGGGAATCAGGTAAAACAAAACCGAATCAAAATAATCTAAGTAAGTTGAGCCAGATTTTAACTGTCGACCCTTGCTATTTTGAATCAGAGTATGAAATAGTTGAAACTTATCTCAAGCTAACGGAAAAGAATCAAAAAGCGACACTTCATTATGCTACAGAATTGTTGAACAAACAGAATGAGAAGGTTGTAGACATTCCTGAGCGTTTTGCTTATAAGGTCTACGAAAAATTATCAGCTGGTACAGGAACAGCTTATTTTGATGATGGTAATTACGATACAGTTTACTTTAATCACCAATTTGATTATGATTTTGCATCATGGGTGTTTGGTAATTCGATGGAACCAACATACGAAAATGGTTCTGTAGCCCTTATTAAGCAAACAGGATTTGATTATGATGGAGCTATCTATGCCATAGATTGGGATGGTCAAACCTATATCAAGAAAGTGTATCGTGAAGAAAATGGGCTACGTTTAGTTTCACTCAATCGGAACTATTCAGATAAGTTTGCGCCTTATGATGAGAATCCTCGTATCATAGGGAAAATTGTTGGAAACTTTATGCCTTTAGAGGACTGAGTATGACTTGGTTTGATTATAGTCTCGAACCTAAAAGCGATATTGCCTTTATTGATATGAAATCTTTTTATGCAAGTGTGGAGTGTGTAGATAGAGGCCTGCATCCACTTAAGACTTCACTTTGTGTTATGAGTCGAGCAGATAATTCTGCTGGGTTAATCCTTGCTTCCTCTCCTATGTTTAAGAAGATATTTGGGAAATCAAATGTTGGACGTTCCTATGATTTACCATTTGATGTAAAGACTAGAAAGTTCTCTTACTATAATGCTAGAAAACAAGGTTTGCCGACAACGATAGACTATGTCCGTTATATAGAGGACTGGGCAAAATCAACAGTGATTGTTCCTCCGAGAATGGATACTTATATTGCAGTCAATATGGAGATTCAAAAAATCTTTCAAGATTTTGCAGCACCAGAAGATATTTATCCCTACTCAATTGATGAAGGATTTATAGATTTAACCAGTTCATTAAATTACTTTGTGCCTGATAAAAGTATTAGTCGAAAAGATAAGTTAGACATCATCTCAGCTGCTATTCAAAAAAAGATTTGGAGAAAAACAGGAATCTATTCAACGGTAGGTATGTCTAATGCCAATCCCTTATTAGCTAAGTTAGCACTAGATAATGAAGCTAAAAAGACTCCGACAATGAGAGCCAATTGGTCCTATGAAGATGTTGAAAAGAAAGTATGGTCTATCCCTAAAATGACAGATTTCTGGGGAATTGGGAATCGTATGGAGAAGAGATTACATAGTTTAGGAATCTTTTCGATTAAAGAATTGGCACAAGCTAATCCTGACTTGATTAAAAAAGAGCTTGGTATCATGGGCTTAGAGTTATGGTTTCATGCTAATGGGATTGATGAAAGTAATGTTCATAAACCTTATAAGACAAAGTCAAAAGGGATAGGGAACTCTCAAGTTTTACCTAGAGATTATGTCAAACCAAGAGATATTGAGATCATACTTCGTGAGATGGCAGAACAAGTTGCGGTTAGATTGAGAAGAGCTGGTAAGAAAGCAACTGTAGTTTCTATACACTTAGGGTATTCTAAAGTGGAACAGAAACGATCTATTCATACTCAAATGAAGATTGAACCAACCAATCAAACAGCACTACTGACAAACTATGTTTTAAAGTTATTTCACACTAAATATACTTCAGGAGCTATCAGAAGTGTTGCAGTGAGCTATTCAGATTTAGTAGATGAATCATTTGGATTGATTTCATTATTTGATGATGTTGAGAAAATAGAAAAAGAAGAAAGGCTCCAGTCCGCAATTGATGCTATTCGAACAGAATTTGGTTTTACTTCACTATTGAAAGGGAATGCCCTGGATCAAGCTTCTAGAACAATCGCAAGAAGTAAACTCATTGGTGGTCATTCAGCTGGAGGATTAGATGGACTAAAATGATGAATCGTTCTTATTTACCTTTTTTGTCTGCAAGAGAGTATCAAGACCGTGGGATGGCTAAGTGGATGGGATTCTTTTTGTCAGAACATTCCAGTTCTCTTTGGGAAGAAAAAAATAGAGAAGACATCTCCATTTCCCTATCAATGGAGGAGAAAGTTCTATTTGTTCGTCAACTTTATACGAATGTATTCCCAGCAACTTTTGTTTGTAAGCTCTCAAATAGAAGAAAAGTAGTATCGGGTATTGTTAAAGAGATTGGGAGAGAGTCTATATCCATTAAATCAGACTCTGGTTTTCTTCGATTAAGATGGGGAGATATACTCGATATACAGATAGAAGGGGTAGATTTATATGAATCGTAAAGAATTATATGATGATAAATTACAGCTAGATTATTTTTCTGATTCTCATTTAAGGTTTGAGTCAGATTTTTACAAGTATTCTGCTTTAGATATACCATTAACATTTATCACTGATGATATTTTACGCACCATGGCTATGTCTCAGAAACATTATTTTAAATTAAACAAAAGCAAATCTTTAGACAATCGTGATCATTACTTTGTTTTTTCTATCAAGATGAACAAAGATAGTAGTGGGATTAGGCAGTATGAATATCAGAGACATTGTTTTAATTTGTAAGAGTCCGACAGGGCTCTTTTTTCTGTGATAATTTTATCAAAAAGTATTTGTTATACTTTTTTTAATTTTGATTTATCTTGGGGGTTTGGGGGCGTGCCACCACATTTTCATATCGTTTGTTTTTTAAACCGTGAGATTTGAAATGGCAGGCGATATGATTTTTGGGATATTGTGGACACAATATCTGAGCTCGCAAAGCCTTACAAAAATGTTGAATCTATTTTGAAAAATGTACTGACAGTGTCTGTAAGCTTACATTGTCAGTACAGGTATCAATGAGGTAGGAAAGTTATATGAAAAGAGATATACGTAGTATTCGGAAACAATTTCGCTTAACAGAAACGGAAGAAAAACAAATACTAGATTTAATGAGAGAGAAAGGAGAGGATAATTTTTCTGATTTTCTCCGTAAAAGTTTACTATTGTCTGATGGACAAAAACAGATGGAAAAATGGTTCAACCTTTGGAAAAATCAAAAGTTGGAACAAATTAGCCGTGATGTTCATGAAATATTAATAATTGCTAAAATAAATCATCAGGTTACTCAAGAACATGTTTCTATTCTGTTAACTTGTATTCAAGAATTAATTAAAGAGGTAGAAAAAACAAGTCCTCTTAGTGAAGATTTTAGTAACAAATACATGAGGTAGTAGAGTGGAACATCGATATAGAACGAATTTAAAAAAAGTCTTTTTATCTGATCTCGAATTAGTCAAATTAAATGAAAATATCTCAAAAAGTAACTGCTTATCCTTTTCAGAATATGCTAGACGAACTCTATTAGATCCTGGTATGAATTTCATCACCATTGATACAAATAGTTATCAAGATTTAATTTTTGAATTAAAACGAATAGGAAATAATATTAATCAAATCGCCAGAAGCATAAATTATTCGAACTTAATAACGGAAGTTGAATTAGATGAATTGAGAAAAGGTATAGAAGAGTTAATAGTAGAAGTGGAGAAAGATTTTCTTATCCAATCTGAAAAATTGAGGAAATTTTATGGTCATCACTAAACACTTTGCGATACATGGAAAAAATTATCGTAGTAAACTAATCAAATATATTTTGAATCCAAGTAAAACAAAAAACCTAACACTAGTTTCAGATTTTGGCATGAGAAATTATTTAGATTTTCCTAGTTATAAAGAACTAGTGAAGATGTACAATGATAATTTTTTAAGCAATGATACTCTTTATGAATTTCGTCATGATAGGCAAGAAACAAATCAAAGAAAAATTCATTCTCATCATATCATTCAGTCCTTTTCTCCAGATGACCATCTTACTCCAGAACAAATCAATCAGATTGGTTATGAGACAGTTAAAGAGTTAACAGGTGGTAGATTTCGATTTATCGTGGCAACTCATGTTGATAAAGATCATATCCACAATCACATCATCCTCAATTCAATCGATAAGAATTCTGATAAAAAGTTTCTATGGGATTATAAAGCAGAACGTAATCTAAGAATGGTTTCAGATCGTCTTTCAAAAATTGTAGGCGCAAAAATTATAGAAAATCGTTATTCTCATCATCAGTATGAAGTTTATCGAAAAACAAATTACAAATACGAAATAAAACAACGAGTATATTTTCTAATCGAGAACTCGAAAAATTTTGAAGATCTTAAGAAAAAAGCTAGAGCTTTAAATTTAAAAATTGATTTTAGACACAAGCATGCCACCTTTTTTATGACGGATTCAACTATGAAACAGGTGGTGCGTGATAATAAATTGAATAGAAAACAACCTTATAATGAAACTTACTTTAAGAAAAAGTTTGTTCAAAGGGAAATCATAAATATCTTAGAATTTCTTCTTCAAAAAATGAAGAATATAAATGAATTGATTCAACAAGCAGAATTGTTTGGTTTAAAAATAATTCCTAAAGAAAAACATGTTCTATTTGAATTTGATGGGATTAAGCTTTCAGAGCAGGAATTGGTAAAAACGAATCAGTATAATGTTAGTTATTTTCAAGACTATTTTAATAACAAAAATAAAACTGTTGTCTTAGATAATAAAAATTTAGTTGAACTTTACAATGAAGAAAAGCTAATTAAAGAAAAAAAGTTGCCGACAGAAGATGTGGTATGGAAATCATATCAAGATTTCAAGAGAAATAGGGATGCTGTTCATGAGTTTGAAGTAGAGTTGAATCTTAATCAAGTTGAAGAAGTAGTAGAAGATGGAATTTACATTAAGGTACAGTTTGGTATCCGACAAGAAGGACTTATTTTTGTACCAAATATTCAAATCAATATGGAAGAAGAAAAAGTTAAAGTATTTCTGAGAGAAACTAGTTCTTACTATGTATATCATAAAGATTCAGCAGAAAAAAATCGCTTTATGAAAGGTAAAACTTTGATTAGGCAATTTAATCTTCAGTATGAACCGCAGTATATGTATAGAAGAATTCCTCTTAGCAAAATTAAAGAAAAAATAGAACAATTAGATTTTCTTATATCTTCAGAAAATAGTCCGAATACTTTTGAAGACATAACAAAAGATTTTATTGACCGAATATCATATCTAGAGAATATGATTCAACAAGTCCAAGATAAAATTGATAATTTGTCTAGTTTAGAGGAAATATTGTTGAATGATATGGAAAATGGTTCAGGAAATTTAGAAGATAATATTAATGTCAAAATATCAGTGGACACAATAGAGAAAGATTTGTTCATTTATAAAGGAAGGCTTGAAAAACTGAAGGAACAACATAGGGAAGCTATAAATTTATTTGAGATGTTTAATCGTACGATAAAGAACTACCAGAAAACAAAAAATACGAAATCTATCAAGGAAAATGAGATACATATAGAGTAAACAATTTCCTAAAAAGTATGTATATAAGACTTTCGTGTGCCAATTTGTCACATTTCATAAAATAAGAAAGTAACTATACTATACTTATTTTAGGAGACATTATATGTTGAAAAGGATTAGAGATTTACGTGAGGATACTGATTTGACACAAGAATATGTTGCAAAAACAATCTTAAATTGTACAAGATCAGCGTATTCTAAAATGGAATCAGGTAGCAGGTTAATCTCTATAGACGACCTTATCAAACTTGCAGATTTTTATAATGTAAGTTTAGATTACCTTGTAGGTCGAGTGGATAATAAAGAAGACCATTACTCTAAAAAGTATTAGGTGAAGAAAGCACATTGACAATTGAATAGTCCAAAATGGTACTTTCCTCATTTGTGGAGCAGATTTGAATGGTTCGCCATGATAAGAGCGATTTTAAAACCATCAATAAAATAGAGCGATACTTTATATGCCATGATACAAATGATATACAATGATACTTCTGACCGTTCAGGCTGCCATCGTGAAAGAGCAGCAAGTGAAATTCTTATGATGACTTCATCAGTCATGCCGTGGAGGAGAAAATATTTTTTAGGAAGGATGATGACATGAATATAAAATATATATCTGTCGAAAATTCCATTGCAGAATGGGCCGATAAAAAAGGAATTCTAAAAAGATGGGATGGTTTAAATCAATATACATTGAACAGATGGATTAAAGAAATGCGAGAAAACAGAACATTTTCCATGTATGTAATTAACCCAACCCATAAACTTGTTTTCATTAATCTAGAAGGATTTGAAAGTTTCTTAAGATGGAAGCAAAAGCGGACAAAATAAGGAAGTCATGGTATAATATAGGGTAGTTATTTATTCTATACAACAATGATTTATTTCTTTTTAAGAGTTAAGAGGAATTAAATTATGTATTATGTAACTAAAACAAATTCAAAAGGGCAACCCTTATATCAAGTGGTTGAAAAGTACAAAGATCCACTAACAGGAAAGTGGAAATCAGTAACTGTAAGTTAGACTAAGAATACCAGTAGGGCGAGAAAACAAGCTGAAAGAGAGGTTCTTGATAAAATAGATAGACTAACTACTTCATTTGAAAGTCAGTTTAGCCCTGAACTGATCACAACATTTGGAGAGTTAAAAGAAAATTGGTTTCAGACTTGGTGTGTCTCTGTTAAACCACAAACAATTCAGAGAGAACTACTGGTTATGAAGCGTCTTGGGAAAATTATAGGAGATGATTTTTTATTAGACAGGATTACTCCACTTCTGATGAAAAAAAGTCTCAATAAATATTTAGAAATGTATGATGCATCGCCTTCAACAATGACTCATATAAAAAGTACTTGTAATAAGATTTTTAATCATGGTGTGTTATATAATGTCATTAAGTTTTCTCCTATGACTGCGGTAAAACTAGATATTTCACTAGAGAAAAGGCGTAAAGCAAAAGAAAGACATGATTCTAAATTTCTAGAAATCCATGAATTACACGCATTTTTTGATGTATTACGCCAATGCAGAAATGCAAACTATTATGATCTTGCTATAGTATTATTGCTGACAGGTATTCGAATTAGTGAAGCTGCATTTTTACCATCAGATATTGATTTTGAAAAAGGAATCTTGCATATTGATAAGGCACTTCAATATCATTGTTTAAAAGTTGAACAATTTCATTTTGATACAACTAAAACACTCAATTCAATTAGAGAAGTAGCTTTGCCTGAAGCGGCAAGCGAAGCTATTAAAAGGACAATACAGAGAAATAAAGAGTTTGATGCTTATATGGAGAAACATCCCTGTCCTGCTTTTACACATTCTGAAAGTGTATTTAGAACAGAATACGGCTCTCCAATAACATCAAGCACTTTTCGTCAAATTTTGAAACGAATAGAAGGAAAATTATTGACAAATTGTTTAAGTGACTATGGTTTTAAGTGGGTAAAACATGTTACTCCCCATTCGTTTAGGCATATGCATATTAGTTACCTTCAAAGTAATGAGATGCACATAGCAGTGAAAGATATTATGACTAGAGTAGGACACGCTAACTTTGAGACAACAATGGGCTATACACATAATATAAATCGTTCACAAGAAAATACTGTAAAAGCCTTAAATCAATTTGTAGAAAATCACAATTTCCATTTTGAAGAATTGAAAAGTTATACCTGTAAATATTCCAGAATGGTTGAAAAATTCATTGAAACTAGTGATAATAGCAATAAAGTAGAATTAAGTGTTGATGAGTTCAAAGACTTGTTACATCTTAGTCCACGTTATTCACCTAAAAATATTGTTTCAAATTTACTATTAAAAATCAAAAAAGATATTGTCAAATACCACCCACAGTTTGATATAAAGATTGTGAAATCAAGTGAGAATCAAATCAGAGGTTTTTCCATTGCATGGTAGTTTTGGTGTTCGCTTGGTGTTTAGACAATAGTAAAATAAAATAGGGGCTCTAAACCCTTGCTACGAAAGGAAAAAAACTCAATGGCTACTATTCAATGGTTTCCTGGTCACATGTCTAAAGCGCGTCGACAGGTGCAGGAAAATTTAAAATTTGTTGATTTTGTGACGATTTTGGTGGATGCACGCTTACCTCTATCTAGTCAAAATCCTATGTTGACCAAGATTGTTGGTGATAAACCAAAACTCTTGATTTTAAACAAGGCAGACTTGGCCGATCCAGCAATAACCAAGGAATGGCGTCAGTATTTTGAATCACAAGGAATTCAGACTCTGGCTATCAACTCTAAAGAACAAGTGACTGTAAAAGTCGTAACAGACGCAGCTAAAAAGCTCATGGTTGATAAGATTGCTCGCCAGAAAGAACGTGGGATTAAGATTGAAACCTTGCGTACCATGATTATCGGTATTCCAAACGCTGGTAAATCAACTCTCATGAACCGCTTAGCTGGTAAGAAGATTGCCGTTGTCGGTAACAAACCAGGTGTGACCAAGGGGCAACAATGGCTCAAAACCAATAAAGACCTGGAAATCTTGGATACACCAGGGATTCTCTGGCCTAAGTTCGAAGACGAAACTGTCGCTCTTAAACTAGCCTTGACTGGAGCTATCAAAGACCAGTTGCTTCCTATGGATGAGGTGACCATTTTTGGTATCAATTATTTCAAAGAACATTATCCAGAAAAGCTGGCTGAACGCTTCAAACAAATGAAAATTGAAGAAGAAGCTCCTGTTATTATTATGGACATGACCCGCGCCCTCGGTTTCAGAGACGACTATGACCGTTTCTACAGTCTCTTCGTGAAGGAAGTCCGTGATGGTAAACTCGGTAACTATACCTTAGATACATTGGAAGACCTCGATGGCGACGATTAAAGAAATAAAAGAACTCCTTGCAACAGTCAAGGATTTAGAAAGCCCTATTTTTTTAGAACTTGAAAAGGATGGTCGCTCTGGAGTTCAAAAGGAAATCAGCAAGCGTAAAAAAGCCATTCAAGCTAAATTAGATGAAAATTTGCGTTTGGAATCCATGCTTTCTTATGAAAAAGAACTTTATAAGCAAGGATTGACCTTAATTGCTGGTGTTGATGAGGTCGGCCGTGGTCCTCTTGCTGGCCCTGTAGTCGCGGCAGCCGTTATTTTACCTCAAAATTGTAAGATTAAAGGTCTCAACGATAGCAAGAAAATTCCTAAAAAGAAGCATCTGGAGATTTTCAAAGCAGTTCAAGACCAAGCCTTGTCAATCGGGATTGGTATCATGGATAATCAGGTCATCGACCAAGTCAATATCTATGAAGCGACCAAACTGGCTATGAAGGAAGCAATCTCCCAACTCAGTCCTCAACCTGAGCACCTTTTGATAGATGCCATGAAGTTGGAATTACCAATTTCACAAACCTCCATCATCAAGGGCGATGCTAATTCTCTCTCGATCGCAGCAGCTTCCATAGTAGCCAAGGTGACACGTGATGAATTGATGAAGGACTACGATCAGCAGTTCCCTGGCTATGATTTTGCTGCTAATGCAGGATATGGAACAGCTAAACATCTGGTAGGACTTGAAAAACTAGGAGTTACCACAATTCATCGAACCAGCTTTGAACCAGTAAAATCACTGGTTTCAAGAGAAAAAGAAAGTTAAGTTAGAAGGAATGATTATGGAGGAACAGTCAGAAACACTCAGTTCCAAGAAAGAATTTGCCTTTGCCTCAAGTACTATATTATCCCAAGTTGGACGAGGAATCCTTGTTGGTCTCGTTGTTGGAATTATCGTTGGATCCTTTCGTTTCTTAATTGAAAAAGGATTCCACCTGATACAAGGATTTTATCAAGATCAAGCGCACCTAGTGCGCAATCTTTTTGTACTGGTTTTATTTTACATACTCATCTGCTGGCTCAGTGCGAAATTAACTCGGTCAGAAAAAGATATCAAAGGCTCAGGAATTCCTCAAGTCGAAGCAGAATTAAAGGGATTGATGAATATCAACTGGTGGAGCGTTCTCTGGAAAAAATATGTGCTAGGTATTCTTGCTATTGCCAGTGGACTCATGCTGGGGCGTGAGGGACCCAGTATTCAACTTGGATCGGTCGGCGGTAAAGGAATTGCCAAGTGGCTCAAATCCAGTCCAGTAGAGGAGCGTTCCCTGATTGCGAGTGGAGCTGCCGCTGGTCTAGCTGCAGCCTTTAATGCACCGATTGCAGGACTTCTCTTTGTGGTAGAAGAAGTTTATCACCATTTTTCACGCTTTTTCTGGGTATCTACTCTCGCAGCTAGTCTCGTAGCAAACTTTGTTTCTTTACTCATATTTGGCCTAACACCCGTACTGGATATGCCAGACAATATCCCACTCATGACCCTTGATCAGTATTGGATTTACTTGGTTATGGGAGTTTTTCTTGGACTATCTGGTTTTCTCTATGAGAAAGCTGTGCTCAATGTTGGTCGAGTTTATGATTGGCTTGGTCAAAAAATCCATTTGGATAGGGCTTATTACCCAATTATTGCCTTTATTCTCATCATACCAGTGGGAATCTTCTTACCCCAAATCCTTGGTGGTGGAAATCAGCTGGTTCTTTCCCTAACTGAGCAAGATTTTAGTTTCCAAATTCTATTAGTTTATTTTTTGATTCGCTTTGTTTGGAGCATGATTAGTTATGGAAGTGGCCTTCCAGGAGGAATTTTCCTACCAATTTTGGCGCTTGGCTCCTTACTTGGAGCTCTAGTTGGTATTATTTGTGTCAATCTTGGACTTGTCAGTCAGGAGCAATTTCCTATATTTGTCATTCTGGGAATGAGTGGCTATTTTGGAGCAATATCCAAGGCTCCCTTAACTGCCATGATTCTGGTAACCGAGATGGTAGGCGACATTCGCAACCTCATGCCACTTGGCTTAGTAACCTTAGTAGCTTACATCATCATGGATTTGCTCAAGGGGGCACCAGTCTATGAGGCTATGTTGGAAAAAATGCTGCCTGAAGAAGCGACAGATGAAGGAGAAGTCACACTCATTGAAATCCCTGTATCTGACAAAATCGCTGGAAAACAAGTACACGAGCTCAACTTACCACATAACATCCTCATCACAACACAAGTTCATAATGGTAAGAGCCAAACAGTTAACGGCTCAACCAGAATGTATCTGGGGGATATGATCCACTTGGTAATTCCAAAAAGTGAAATTGGGAAAGTCAAAGATTTGTTGTTGTAGGTTTTTACATAATTTATATTATGTAAACAATTTAATTGAGAAAATTCCAAGGAGGACCTACATCATAATGAGAATACTTGATGTTCTACATAAATTTTATGGTGATTTTGAATTCATTAAAGAAAAGTGTAATGAAAAATACGAAGGCATCCTCATCAATATAAAGGAAGATGAAGATAAAGAATATAAAAGATGCCGCTTGGCAAAAAGAACACCGAAAAAAGAAGGATATTTTACAGCATTTTGGAAAAAAGACCAAAATAACAAGAACATTCCTTATACCAATGAAGATTTGGGAGATGAACTCGTTATTGTTGTTATCGATAATGATAAGAGCGGACTTTTTATTATTTCAAATGAAGAGGCTATCCGTAGAAAAATTCTATCAACAAAAGACAACAATGGGAAAATGTCTATGAGATTTTATCCACCTTGGTGCACAAATTTAAATACAACGGCTCTAGCAACACAAAATTGGCAATTGAAATTTTTTAGAGAAATTGAATTATAAGAATAATTTTTTCTAATTTGAATGGGAAAACGTTAAAAATTTTTTAATGGATTCATATATACAAAAAAGACTTGGTTTTTATTCAACATAAAATCAGTTTTTTTTAGTCTAATGACCTATTTCTAGTAGTATTTATAAAGTAAGTCTTTTTTATCACTTAAAAAACTCCTAGAACATCTTTCCGAAAAACTATAATTTTCTTGAAAAATATATAAACCTATGCTATACTACTAGTAGACTTAATTATGGAGAAAATACATGAAACGTGAGATTTTACTGGAACGAATCGATAAATTAAAACAAATCATGCCCTGGTATGTTTTGGAATACTACCAATCTAAGCTTGCTGTTCCCTACAGTTTTACAACCTTGTACGAATACCTCAAGGAATACGATCGATTTTTCAGCTGGGTTTTGGAGTCTGGTATATCAAACGCCGATAAAATGTCTGATATTCCTTTGTCTGTCTTGGAAAATATGTCTAAGAAAGACGTGGAAGCTTTTATCCTTTATCTACGTGAACGTCCTTTGCTGAGCGCCAATACAACCAAGCAAGGTGTTTCTCAGACGACAATCAACCGCACCTTGTCAGCCCTTTCTAGTCTTTACAAGTATCTGACCGAGGAAGTTGAAAACGACCAAGGAGAACCTTATTTCTATCGAAATGTAATGAAGAAAGTTTCAACCAAGAAAAAGAAAGAAACACTTGCTGCCAGAGCTGAAAACATCAAGCAAAAACTTTTTCTAGGTGATGAAACAGAAGGTTTTCTGACTTATATCGACCAGGAGTACCCACAACAGCTCTCAAATCGTGCTCTATCATCGTTCAATAAAAATAAGGAACGTGATTTAGCCATTATTGCCCTTCTCTTGGCGTCAGGTGTTCGCCTATCTGAAGCTGTTAATCTAGATCTAAGAGATCTCAATCTCAAAATGATGGTTATTGATGTCACTCGAAAAGGTGGTAAACGTGACTCGGTCAATGTCGCAGCCTTTGCTAAGCCTTATTTAGAAAACTATCTCTCAATAAGAAGTCAGCGTTATCAGACTGAAAAAACAGATACAGCACTTTTTTTGACTCTATATCGTGGAATTCCAAATCGAATTGATGCTTCTAGTGTTGAAAAAATGGTCGCTAAGTATTCTGAAAACTTTAAAGTACGTGTCACTCCCCACAAACTCCGCCATACCCTAGCAACTAGGCTCTATGATGCAACTAAATCGCAAGTTTTGGTTAGCCACCAGCTAGGACACGCCAGTACGCAAGTCACTGACCTCTATACTCATATCGTCAATGATGAACAAAAGAATGCTCTGGACAGTTTATAAATTACATAAAATAAATTATGTAATAAATTAGAAAGGGATTCAATAAACTATTAATTTTATTTGATCATATCAAATAAAATTGCTAACAGAGTAAACAGCTTTAAAGAATATGAAATAAAATTTATGTGGCCACTAGCTTGCCTTTCTTTGTAGTATCCTGGATATGCAAATCACTTATAATTGGTATTCATCTTAAAATAAGAGGATCCCACAAAAATAAATCAAATTGAGCACCTATAAAAACATACTGCCTGCGATGGCCAATATTTTAGCAGAAAATAAAATTCCTTTAAAAACAATCATGGATAGGGTTGGTCATTCTGATTCTGAGGTCACCACTTCCATCTACACACACGTTACAAAAAACATGAAAGATGAAGCAATCAATGTACTGGACAAAGTAATGAAAAATATTTTTTAAAAAGTTATGCCCCTTTTATGCCCCCTGAACACAAAAATAGCCCTTCGGATAAAATCCGAAGGGCTAGAAACGTTGTTAAATCAACGGCCGAACTTTTGAATTTCAAGGTTCGGGATAAAATAGTTCAATGAACTATTTTATTTTTTCAAGTTATATACCTATAATAAAGTACCCCAAAAATGCACAATTTTAAAGAGCTTATTTTGTCTAATCTAGTAAAAGTGACAAGGTACAAACAAGTAGGGTATTTTTGAGGGGTAACAAAAAAGGTAATAAAATTGACGAGTTCAGCAGGCAAGGGAAATAGCACTTTTCATAGTGTTATTTTTTTAATTCAGCAATGGAGTAGGCACTTAATTGATAGAAACAAAAAGCACCTAGTTTCCTAGATGCTAGCACAATAGCCCGGATTCGAACCGGAATCTCCTCAATCAAGGCGCAATCCCTATATACTACTCATTGTACTTTGGTTTATTATATCATACAATCAATTAGATATCTACCAAGTCATGATACGCTCCCATATTCGGTAATGGAATAATACTAAAATACAAATCTGAATAAGTTTCAAACCATTTATTTAGCTTGTTATAGGCTGACGACTGACTAACAAATAATATACGTTGACAAGCTCCGATAACATTCATGTGATTATACACATAAACCTCTTTAATGGCCGTTAAAAAATCGTCTTCACTAGTCTGTACCCTAATATCTGTTATCTGTTTAATCGTGGTGTATTTTTTATAAGCAAGCAGATCTTGCTTTTTAGCAGCATCAAACATTTTACTCTCAAGGATACTATACTTAGGATTTTCTTTATCTCTCATGAAATACCACTTGAGCCATAAAATTTTTTCTCTGTGGATTACTGAAATACGCTCAATTTTCTTCTTTGGCATGATTACCTCCTAAATTATTAATCTAATAGCTTTAACCACTCACTTTTTGAGATTGTTGTATAAGGTTCATCTAGCGCGTGATATAAAGGTTCTAAACCTTTGTTAAATCGGATATAGTCCATTTTATCCTCATGCTTTGGAAAATATAAGATTCCTGTTTCATCTTCATTTAGACTACGGTTACACCAATCATCAACGATAACCTGCACTTCCCATTCACGCCACTTTTTAAGGTTTTCTAAAAGTTCAATATCACTAAATAGCTCACCATCAACTTGGAAAAATTCTCCCAGATCATCGTTACCCTCGACGATGATAACTTCAGGCATATTTCTACTACTTAATAATTCCTTGAGTTCTTGTAACTCTTTGATCTCCTTTAGATACTTCCTCAATTTCTAACCTCAATTCTTCAATTTGTCTTACTACTCCAAAAATTTCATGAGTTTTATATGATTGTTCAAGTATAGCTTTTGCTGCTTGAGTTCTTATAAACGGGTTAACCTTAGCATCCATCATAATATCATTGAGTACAGAAACAGCATTGGATGAGGCTAGATATAGCATCTGTGTAGTTTTATCCATCATCTCATCTTGTTTTAGTCTCAATGTTTTTTTAACTGCTGCAACCTTTAGATACTTATGACCTGTTGCCCTTGACACCCCTGCTTTTTGGCACGCTTTTTCTATCGTTGGCTCGGTAAGCATGGCATCTATGAATTTTATTTGTTTGGATGTAAGGCCATCATTTTCATTTCCTGCCATCTATTACCTCCTCGTTATCAAAATAAAGGGTTCCCCCTTTATTTCTTATTTTAAATATTTACGCAATTCTTCATCCAGTGACTCAATATTGCTCTCAACAATCATCTCATGTTGCATTAAATCAATCTTATCACCGTTGATATATAAACCATCATGAAAGTAATTAATTTTCCTAATAAAGAAGATGACTAATTTTTCAAGAAGATTTTGTTGTTTGAATTGATCTATATCAATTTCAATATAAGAAAGATTAGCATCATTTTCGATAATATTCTCTAACTTTCTAATTGCTAAAGGTTTATTCTTATACTTTTCTAAATATTCTTTCATTTCTACCGCTGTTGGCTTGATACTAGAAAATAAAGATAAATCAGCTACATCATCTGCTGTAATAGATTCTTCTTTCGATTTAAGATTTGCTAATTCAATATTTTTCTCTTTTTCTAGTTGTTGATACAGCATTTGATAAGTATTGTTAGAATAATTTTCTGCATCTTTTTTATATTTCAACAGTGTTTCTTCTGCATAAACTTTTCCGATTAACTGTTTTTGTAATTTATCTTGAAAATCGTCCTGCATGGCGATATAACCACGCATATATTCTATTTTTTTCTTCCCAAATGCTTGAATGTCATTTTTAAGTGTTGTAAGTGTCATGTTATCCTCCTTATGACAAAAAGTAAAAGAGGTATGACAAAAGAGTGTTAAACTCAATTATCATACCTCTGGTTTTTCCAGTCAGTATTTATTAACAATGTCCTCCAGTGGTCACTTCCTTATAAACTAACTGCCCATCTTGAGCTTTTAGCTTAATACTCCCGTGTTCTGGAATTTCAATGTACTTTATTATACCATTTTTTGAGTATAAAACAAAGCCTTTCTCCATCATTTCTAATAATTTATTATCCTTGTTTTCAGTCATGAATTTCTCCTTTATTTCGATTTATTATAATCTGAATATCCCTAGTCTATTGATTTGACTAGGTTTTTAAGGTTCGTGTTATAAAATACTACCCTTTTTGTGTACCTATTAGTTGTTTTTTCGTCATTGGTTAAATTACCATGCTTGATTAGTTTGGCCGAGGAAAGCATAGTAATTTTTTAAGAGGGTGATTTCGCCCCCCATGAAAAGTGTCTAGTTTTGTTTAGGTTTGTAAGTCAATTACTTCAGTTTAACTGCTTTACTTTGTTTTTTAACTGATTAATTGAGTATCGCTTATCCTTGATCGTGAATGACTTGAAAAAGTTACCCTCTAGACCAGTTCTGACACGGCTGGCCACTCGATCACTATACAAGCTAGCAATCTCTGAGCTACTTAGATTTGTAGTAATAATGGTTTTATCTCGATTACTGAGAATATCAAAAATAAACTCTTCTTCCCAGACTGATTTACCTTTACTACTAGCGTTGTCCGATTTTATACCTAAATCATCAAGTATCAGGTAATCAACCTCTTTCAGCATTCTTGAGTAGTGCCCCTCTAGACTAGTAGGAGCGTTAAAGCTCTCTCGAACTCGTCTAAGGATTTCTGTTAGATTGACAAATAGCACGCTTTTAGGCTCTCCTTTGGCCTTGTAGCCCTCGTTTATAGCCTTAGCAATAGCTACGCTTAGATGACTCTTTCCTATCCCTGTAGATCCTGTAAATAGGGTATTCCCTGTCATGCCGTCCAGGTATTTCTCTACTTGCACTCTAGCAAACTCAAGTAGTTGCTTTTCCTCGGCTGTCTCAGCTATGAAATTATCAAAGCCAGCCTCTTTTAACTCTCTAGGGATCGTACTGTCTCGCATAAGCACATTATAAGTTTTTAGATAAGTCTCAGCATTTAGGCTATTATTAACTCCCTCTTGTTCTTCCCTATCTATTTGCTTCTGACAACATTTAGGGCAAAACTCTTGTATGCTTCGTTCCTTACTGCCTCTTATCGGTGTTGATATTTGCCAATAATTGACCTTGTGAACCTCACATACCTTATCACTAATTTTTCTGTTGTTATATTGCTCAAATTTATTTTCCATTGCTTACCCTCCTAAAATGGATTTTCTTCTGTTCGTGTTTTCAGCCATTCTTCACGGCTCATAGGTTCTGATTGCTCAGGAGATTGTTTCCTAGCCTCACGCGCTGCTCTGCTATTTCTAACAAGTTCCACCGTCAATAAATTGTCCTGTTTCCAACGGTTAAGGATTGCCTTGATGTATGCAAAGTTTGCTTTACCCTGACTGACAGCCTCTTTTAACGCCTCATGAATAAGCTCTGGGCTAAAATCTTCTAGCATATACTGCAATTCTTGAATCTGTAACGGTGACAATGCTTTACCTGTCTCAGCTTCAAAAGATTTATAGAGATTTGCAAAGTCTTGATTGAGGGTAGAGGGAGTGGGTGATTGTTCTTTATCTACTTCTACCTCTTTCTCTAACTCTTTCTCTAACTCTTTCTCTATCTCTGTTGGACACGAGTTGGAAAATGTCAAAGATGGTTGGACTTTTTCCAATTTTGTTTTTTTTCGTTGTTCACGTTTATAGTTTGCCCAGTTTGTTTCACTCTCAACCAAGGCTTTTGCCTGTGGTAGTTCTGCGTTTTTATCTTCGTCAATCTGTATTAAACCGCATTTTGTAAAGTATGCCATGGTCATATCTATATCATCTTCTGATACATCTAATTTTAGGGCTAGTTCTTCCTTGAGATTGTCAAAGTAGCCCTCATAGTATAAAATACAGTCACTTTCCAAGCTCTCTAGCATAAGCCTAATATAAATGACTGTCATGGTGTACCCGCCAGGTACCGTCTTTAGCCTCTTGATAAAAATATTATCAAAAAATTTCTTATCAATTTTTAGCCAAAAATAGACTTTTGTTTTTGCCATTGTCCCCTCCTTTGATTATTTATAATTCTCTAACTAGATTAGTTTTAATACTCTCTTACGACTACTTGCTAAACTCATTCAATTCCTCCCCATACATTGATCCCTGTAAGCTGAATATATCGCCTATAATCAGGGCTTAAATCCTCGCTAGGTGTTTCTATCATCTGTTTGCTTTCTCGCTCAAATTGGGTGCTTTTTTGGCGGTCTCGGTGGTTTAGATAAAGCAGCAAGCCAATCAATACCACGGAAAAGATAACCGCCTGTGTATTGGTTAAATCTAGCTCATTCATTTCATTGCCTCCTCAAACTGCTCTATAAGATTACCTCTCCTTTCCTCTCCTATGCACCCTTTTGGTATATCAATGGTTGCAGACTGGTTGCCATTTTTTCGCATCTCCTCCATTCTACGCTCATTTACTTTTCTAAAAAGTGCATATATTGGGTTATCGTCAGGGATAACATATCCGGCAATACTATCTCTTTTTGTCCCGTCTGCCATCGTATGAGTTACGGTATAATGTTCTTTTACCATTCGGTTTTACCTCCAAATTGTTCTATGATTTAATTTTGTTACACGTTCAATCAATTCATCACGCATGTTTCCTGGTACTTTATCACTGATAAATACCACATCTAAATTAGGTGAGTAATGGGCTCTACCTCTCCATCCATCACCATCAATAACAACCACTTTCAAAATAGACCTCCTAGCGTACAGTAAGAAAGTTAATCACATCAGAAACCTTAAAATAAAGTTTCTTGCTGCTTTCAAAAGGAGATTGATACGATACAAGCCCAATATCTATCCAATTTTTTAATGTTGTTCCAGAAATATCTAGCTCATCTTTGAGTTCCTTAGCAGTGATTAGACCTGTTTTCTTTTGTAACTTCTTCTCTAGCTCCAGCTTTTGTTGTGCTAGTCTATCAACTCTATCTAATAGCCCCTGTTCAAATTCAACTGAAAATGTCGCCATGCTCCCCTCCTAATTGTAATCCTTGTTTGAGAACGAAATATATGCCCGTAGCGCTCTTTTACATGGCCCTGCGGTGTTTCCCTCCACTCTATCAATTTTGGGAGTAATATCAAGCTCTATATAGCATTCATAACGCCATAATAGGACTAGAATAAACAAGCATATAATAATTAAGATAATACTTTGTGTTGGTGTTAGATTTAATTCATTCATTGCTATACTCCTTGAAAAATCTATCTGATAATTCTGTATGTTCTAAAACAAGAAACTTTAGCCCATTGATTGCTACCGTTACAAGATCTGTTGTTTTGTCTTGGCCAATATCAGTAATAGATATCTCTAAAGTGCTAATTACACTTTCTAGCTCAGTACATAGCAGTTCATAGCTGCTTAAAATCTTATCGTTCATGTTGTGTAATAACCTCCAATTCTTTATCATCACAATTTATCAACTTACAAGCAATCTGGTCTATTTCTTGATATGCCTGATCTGCCATTTCAAAAATAACGCTAAATGCTTGTTTCATTTGATGGTGTAAAACTGTGCTATCTGCTCCAGAATTATCAGCAAGTAATAAAACTTTACTTAGCTGTTGGATAATTTCAATATGTGGGAGTAACTTAGCTATTTTGTTGCCTTGTTGCTTGATGTTTTGTGTACTCAATGCCATTTTTGATTTTTTCCTTTATTTTTGGTAAAATTAGAATAGTAATATTTGATAAGGGGAGGATTCTTTTTCTCTCCCTTACTAAATACCTAACAAAACCACGCGCCTTGCCTTTGCTTGAGTTTTGTTATTTTTCCTTAGCCATGTACGTTGGTTTGGTCGCCTGTACATGGCTTTTTACTTGCTTTAAATTTCTTCTACTAGCCAAGTCATCACGCTCTCATAGATGCGCTTAGGGGCATCATAGTTTCCATTCTCAACTTTTGTCAGAGTTTGAGATTTAATACCCAACTGCTCCGATACTGCTTTTTTGGTTAGCTGTAATCTTGCACGCTTGATACGTACTTTTTCAGCAAGTGATAGTGTAATCAACATTGGTTTCACCTCCTTTTTTTGAAATTGTAAAAAGCAAATCTTAAATTCAATTTACGGTTTTTTACGGCTTTTTTAACTATATGATAGCGACTTTTTACGGCTTTGTCAAGTGTTAAATAACATTTTTTTATTTTTTTGTGGCATAAAAAGCCGTTTATGCTATAATAGTACAAAGGAGGAAGCCCATGAGTGAACATACGGTAAAAAACAAAACACGAATTAAACAACTAAGAATTGAGCAAAATCTATCTCAAGCAGAAGTGGCTAAAGCTATCGGTGTAAATCTTCGTACTTACCAAAGATGGGAAAGTGGAGATGCTAATATAAGACAAAGAAACGCCAATGAGCTAGCTAAATATTTCAAAGTCCCCCTAGGATACTTATTAGGCTATGATGTGGATTTTTTAAAAAACGATCGGGTAGCTGGCTTAGATTGGGTATATGATATTTTTAGCGACACTCTTTCAGAGAAACAAATCGAGAAATTGAGATTGAAAATTTCAGATACAGAATTTCTAAAACGCAACGGATACATTCACTCCATCAATCCAGAAAGTGATTTTTTAGCTTTTCTAAACTCCGCAAAAGGAGACTACTTTAATCTAAACCTAAAATTTACGCTCTTAGATGATGATGAAAAAAATGTTATTCTGACACTTCTTGAAAATTTAACAAAACAACAATAACCCTTATCTTCGTGTATAAATACCTAACAAAACCACGCGCCTTGCCTGCTGATGGAAAGAAAGGTACAAATACATGAATATCAAAGAGAAAATCAAAAAGAATGGTCAAAGAGTTTATTATGCTAGTGTTTATCTAGGCGTTGACCAACTAACGGGCAAGAAAGCCCGTACAACTATTACAGCAACTACTAAAAAGGGAGTTAAAGTAAAAGCGCGTGATGCGATCAATACTTTTGCTGCTAATGGCTATACAGTTAAAGACAAGCCGACAATTACAACATACAATGAGCTTGTAAAAGTTTGGTGGGATAGTTACAAGAATACAGTTAAGCCAAATACTCGCCAATCCATGGAGGGGTTGGTTAGAGTGCATTTATTGCCTGTATTTGGCGATTACAAGCTATCTAAACTCACTACGCCTATTCTTCAACAACAAGTAAACAAATGGGCTGACAAGGCAAATAAAGGCGAAAAAGGAGCATTTGCTAACTACTCCTTGCTCCATAACATGAATAAGCGTATTTTGAAATATGGCGTAGCTATCCAGGTAATACAATACAACCCAGCTAATGATGTTATCGTTCCACGCAAACAGCAAAAAGAAAAGGCTGCTGTCAAATACTTAGACAACAAAGAATTAAAACAGTTTCTTGATTATTTAGACACTCTGGATCAATCAAATTATGAGAACTTATTTGATGTTGTCCTGTATAAGACTTTATTGGCCACTGGTTGCCGTATTAGTGAGGCTCTGGCTCTTGAATGGTCTGATATTGACCTAGAAAACGGTGTTATCAGTATCAATAAGACACTAAACCGCTATCAGGAAATAAACTCACCTAAATCAAGCGCTGGTTATCGAGATATACCAATAGACAAAGCCACATTACTTTTACTGAAACAATACAAAAACCGTCAACAAATTCAGTCTTGGAAATTAGGTCGATCTGAAACGGTTGTATTCTCTGTATTTACAGAAAAATATGCCTATGCTTGTAACTTACGAAAGCGCCTAAATAAGCATTTTGATGCTGCTGGAGTAACTAACGTATCATTTCATGGTTTCCGCCATACACATACTACTATGATGCTCTACGCTCAAGCTAGCCCTAAAGATGTTCAGTACAGACTGGGACACTCTAATTTAATGATCACTGAAAATACTTACTGGCATACTAACCAAGAGAATGCAAAAAAAGCCGTCTCAAATTATGAAACAGCTATCAGCAATTTATAAAAAATAAGGGTGACCCATTTCCGGGCTACCCTCTTACTATACCAAAAATTAGTAGGGGTAGTAAAAAGGGTATTAAATTATAAAAAGCACTAAGGGAAAGCGCCTCAAAGTGCTTATTTCAAAGGCTTTATAGCCCCTCATCTCATAAAGAGATTATTTTTTCAAGTTGTAGAATGATTTCAATCCACGGTATTCAGCTACTTCACCAAGTTGGTCTTCAATGCGAAGCAATTGGTTGTATTTAGCGATACGGTCTGTACGTGAAAGTGAACCAGTTTTGATTTGTCCTGCGTTTGTTGCAACTGCGATGTCAGCGATTGTTGAATCTTCAGTTTCACCTGAACGGTGTGATACAACGGCAGTGTAACCAGCTTCTTTAGCCATTTCGATAGCTTCAAAAGTTTCAGTAAGAGTACCGATTTGGTTAACTTTGATAAGGATTGAGTTAGCAGCACCTTCTTGGATACCACGTGCAAGGTAGTCAGTGTTTGTTACGAAGAAGTCGTCACCAACAAGTTGTACTTTCTTACCAAGACGTTCAGTAAGAGCTTTCCAACCATCCCAGTCGTTTTCATCCATACCATCTTCGATAGTGATGATTGGGTATTTGTTAACCAATTCTTCAAGGTAGTCGATTTGTTCTGCAGATGTACGAACAGCAGCGCCTTCACCTTCAAATTTAGTGTAGTCGTAAACTTTACGTTCTTTATCGTAGAATTCTGATGAAGCACAGTCAAATCCGATAAATACGTCTTTACCTGGAACATATCCAGCAGCTTCAATCGCAGCAAGGATAGTTTCAACACCATCTTCAGTTCCTTCGAAACGAGGAGCGAATCCACCTTCGTCACCTACGGCAGTTTCCAAACCACGTGATTTAAGGATTTTCTTAAGAGCATGGAAGATTTCAGCACCGTAACGAAGAGCTTCTTTGAATGTTGGCGCACCAACTGGCAAGATCATAAACTCTTGGAAAGCGATTGGAGCGTCAGAGTGAGAACCACCGTTGATGATGTTCATCATTGGAGTTGGAAGAACTTTAGTGTTGAATCCACCAAGGTAACTGTAAAGTGGGATTTCAAGGTAGTCAGCAGCAGCACGAGCCACAGCGATAGACACACCAAGGATTGCGTTCGCACCCAATTTACCTTTGTTAGGAGTACCGTCAAGTGCGATCATAGCACGGTCGATAGCTTGTTGGTCACGTACATCGTAGCCGATGATAGCTTCAGCAATGATGTTGTTTACGTTGTCAACAGCTTTTTGTGTACCAAGACCACCGTAACGAGATTTGTCACCGTCGCGAAGTTCAACTGCTTCGTGTTCACCAGTAGAAGCTCCTGATGGAACCATACCACGTCCGAAAGCACCTGATTCAGTGTAAACTTCTACTTCAAGTGTTGGGTTACCGCGTGAGTCTAGGACTTCGCGAGCGTAAACATCAGTAATAATTGACATTTTTTACTCTCCTTATGAGTTAAATTTTTTACACCTCTATAATACCTTAAAAACCCTCCTTTTTCAAGAAAAAACGTTATCTTTGTGTAAATTTTCCTTAACTTTATTAAGCAACCGCTTTCTTTTATATGTTTTCTTTTTATTTTTATGATATACTATTTTCATGACAGATTTATCAAAACAATTACTTGAAAAAGCTCATGGTGGGCCAAAATTAAATCCGGATGAGCAAAGACGCTATCTTGGTACCTTTGAGGAAAGAGTTCTTGGATATGCAGATATTGACACAGCAAATAGCCCTCAGTTAGAAAAAGGCTTTTTATCTATTTTAGAAAACCTTCAGGAAAAGTCTGAGCCACTATTTGTGAAGATTTCACCAACTATCGAATTTGACAAGCAAGTTTTCTATTTGAAGGAAGCCAAAGAAACCGATAGTCAAGCTACCATTGTATCTGAAGAGCATACTTCTTCTCCTTTTGGCCTGATTATTCACACCAATGCACCAGTTCAAGTAGAAGAAAAGGATCTTCGACTTGCTTTTCCAGAACTTTGGGAAGGTAAAAAGGAAGAACCTGCCAAAACATCCATTTGGAAAAAATGGTTTGGCTAAATCTTAGGCATATTTAATAAATTTCCAATATTGGTAGCCGTATGCTCTAAATAGATACTGGCATTTTTCAAACTATCTTCTAAAGGTTCACTTTTCTCCAAAATAGAAAAGGCAGCTTGGATATTTTCAAATGGTAGGGAAGGTAAATCTTCAGCGAGACTACCGCAAATAGCAATAACAGGAACTCCGACAGGGGTTCTTTTTGCTACACCAATTGGTGCTTTCCCTGCTAAACTTTGACGATCTAGTCTTCCTTCTCCAACAATAACCAAGTCAGCATCGGAAACTTTCTTATCAAAGTCAATCAAGTCTAGGCAGGTATCAATCCCAGATACGATACTTGCATGAGCAAAGGCACACAAACCGCCAGCAATGCCTCCACCAGCTCCTGCTCCTTTAAGTTCTAATGTTGCAGGTGAGACTTTTTCATAAAAATTTTGTATCGCCTGATCTACGGCTTTAAACATAGTAGAATCTAGACCTTTTTGTTTGCCAAACGTGTAGGTAGCACCTTGATATCCACATAAGGGACTCACGACATCTGCTAAAATACGAATGTGAACATCTTCAGGAATTTCATAGCGATTTTCTATTGAAACAGAAGCGATGTTTAGTAAGGACAGTCCACAAGCGGGCAAGACATTTCCATTCCTATCATAAAATTGATAACCTAAAGCAGCAGCAATACCTATACCTCCGTCATTACTGGCCGTACCACCAACGCCAATATAGATATCTTTAATTCCTTGATCAATGAGGTGGCGAATCAATTCTCCAATTCCACGAGTTTGGATTTGCAGTGGATTTCGTTTTTCTAGCGGAATTTTTCCAAGTCCAACCAAGTCAGCTACTTCAAATAGTGCCAGATGTCCTTTTTGGAAATAGCGCATGGCTTCTTTTTGGCCAAAAGGTCCTGTCACTTGGATCCATTTTTCTTCAAGATCAAGAGAATGTCGGATAGCATCTACAGTGCCTTCTCCCCCATCACCAACAGGGCAGAGGAGACAGTCTACATCTGCTAGCGATTGTTGGAACCCTCTCTTAATAGCTTCAGCAACCTGCTCTGCAGTCAAGCTTTCCTTAAACGAATCTGGTGCAATTACAATCTTCATATTTTCCCTCATTCTAAAAAGTCAATCAAAGGAAGTACTTCTACAAAATCCCTCTTGTCAACATGATTCGGTATTTCTTTTTTCAGGACTTCTTTGGCACAAAAAGCGACTCCTATTCCCGCTGACTCTAGCATCAATAAATCATTGGCCCCATCACCGATTGCAACCGTTCTTTCTCTAGGAAGTTGCAGTTCCTTTCTCCATTTTTCCAGAGTTGCTTGTTTGACTTCAGGGCTTATAATTGCTCCAACTAATTCCCCTGTTAGAAAACCGTCTTTGACTTCAAGTTGGTTGGCAGAGAAATAGGTAATGCCAAGGGATTTAGCTAATCTCTCAACTATTGGACTAAATCCACCAGACACCAGACCAACTAGGATGGCATTCTTTTCGAGAATAGAAACGAATTTCTGGGCATTTGGCGATAGATGAATAGAGTTGAAGACTTTCTCAAAGACCGAAACAGGAAGACCTGCCAACAAGGACACTCTTTTTCTTAAACTGCTTTCAAAGTCTAACTCTCCTCGCATTGCCCGACTTGTAATCTGCGAAATTTCCTCCTCACGACCTGCCTCTCTTCCCAACAAATCAATCACCTCTTCTAGGATTAAGGTTCCATCAACATCCATAACACACAAACCTTTTACTTGAGACATCAGTTCTCCTCTCTAAATAGCCCAAAAATCGTATGAAGTCATCATACGATTTTATCTATTAATTAACTAAACTATGGTACAAGTCAAGGTATGACTTGCAGGCTGTATCCCACGAGAAATCACACTCCATAGCTTGTTTTTGTAGTTTTTTCCAAACGTCAGGATGGTTTCTATACAAGTCCAATGCTGTTTGGAAAGTCCAATTTAACCAATAAGGAGATAGATTGTCAAAGCTAAAGCCCGTTCCGCTTCCTTCTATTGGATTAAAAGCTTGAACGGTATCTCGCAAACCACCAACTTCATGAACCAATGGTAAGGTTCCGTAACGCATCGCCATCATTTGAGACAAACCACACGGTTCAAAACGACTCGGCATGAGGAAGAGGTCACAAGCAGCGTAGATTTCTTGAGCTAGTTTGACATCAAAAGTGATATTTGCTGATAGCTTGTCTGGATAGATTTGAGCAAACCATGAGAAAGCCCCCTCAAATGCTGGATCGCCAGTTCCCAAAAGAACAATCTGAACATCATTTTGCAAGATATGGTGCAGACTTTCGACAACCACATCAAAACCTTTTTGACGTGTCAAACGAGAAACAATTCCCACCAGTGGAACGTCGGCTCTAACTGGCAAGCCAACTCTTTCTTGCAATTTTGCCTTATTCTGGGCTTTTCCAGACAAATCTTCCTGATTAAAATGATAGTCTAAAAGAGCATCCGTCTGAGGATTATACAGGTCAGCATCAATCCCATTCACGATACCAGATACTTTACCTGATTCCATTCGAAGAATTTGATCCAAGTTACATCCGAACTGACTGGTCATAATTTCATGAGCATAACTAGGTGAAACGGTTGAAACACGGTCAGCATAAAGAATACCAGCCTTCATCCAGTTCAGACAGTTGTTCCATCGAAGGGTGCCATCAGCATAACGTTCAAAGCCGACTCCAAACAAATCCCATAACATTCCTTCTGAAAATTGTCCTTGGAATTCCAAATTATGAATGGTTAAAACAGTTTTTATTCCTTGATAGGCTTGAATCCAACGGTATTTTTCCTTTAACAAGAAAGGAATCATAGCTGTATGGTAGTCATGAACATGGAGAAGGTCAGGAATAAAGTCAATCCTTTCCATAGCCTCAATGGCAGCAAGTTGGAAAAAGGCAAAGCGTTCTCCGTCATCAAAATCACCGTAAACATGACCACGGAAAAAATAATATTGATTGTCAATAAAGTAGAAGGTCACACCGTTTAAGACTGTTTTCTTAATTCCACAATACTGTCTGCGCCAACCAACACTCACCTCAAAATGAAGAACATCTTCAATCTGATTTCCAAATTTAGTCTCTACCATGTCATAGTAGGGTAAAATCACTGCAACTTCGTGCCCAGCTTTTACCAGTGATTTTGGAAGAGCGCCAATAACGTCTCCCAAACCACCTGTTTTTGAAAAGGGTGCACCCTCTGCTGCTACAAATAAAATTTTCATGAATGAATATCCTCTATTACTTTGCTACCTTTCTTAACGACAACTGGATGTTCTGCAGTTCCTCGAATCACAACACCAGGCTCAACTTCAACACCCTTGTCTAAGATAGCATATTCTACCTGAGCTCCTTCTCCAATGACAACGCGAGGGAAGAGTAGACTATCTTTAACCAAGCTATCCTTATGGACATGAATATTACGTGATAGAACAGAATTAGCCACTTGACCTTCAATGATACTACCAGAGGCAAACTGAGAAGTACTTACCTTAGATGTATTGGCATAGTAAGTTGGCTCTTCGTTTTTGACCTTTGTATAAATCTTTTGATTTGGTGAGAAGAGAGAATAGAATTTTTGTGATTCAAGCATATCTTTGTTAGCTTGATAATAAGACTCTACAGAGTGAATATTTGCCAGATAACCTGTGTACTCGTAGGCAAAAGCCCCTTCTTTTGCAGCCAAATCCCGTAAAACATAGCGCAACTTCTCTGGATGTTCTTTCTTAGCTTCTTCTTCCAAGCGTTCTATCAACCAAGGTGTATCAACGACAAAGATATCTGTAGACATGTTATAGATTTGATCTGGTAACTTGCTATCAAAGAGTTTATGAGAACGAACATGGTCTGTTTCATCCACTTCCAAGATTGCGTTTACTTCTGAAATGTCTTTCTTAGCTAGTTTTTTATAAACTACAGTGATAGGCCCTTTTGTTGTACTGTGTAGATGGAATACTTGATTCAGATCAATGTTAATCAAGACATCGCAGTTGAGGGCAACCGTTTGGTTTGAGCCAGAACGTTTCAAATAAGTAAGAAGCTGTTGGTAGTATTCTTTTCCAACCGTACTACTTTCCACACGAGTATTGTAAATACCTAGATAATAGTGACTGAGAAGAGTTGATAAGCCCCACTCACGTCCTGAACGGATATGGTCAAAGACAGAACTGATATTGTCTTGTTGGAAAATACCAAAGATACTACGGACACCTGCATTAGCAAGACTTGAAAGCGGGAAGTCAATCAAGCGATATTTACCTCCAAAAGGCAAACTAGCTACTGGACGGTGATCCGTCAGTGTTGACATATCATGAAAACCAACTGTATTTCCTAAAATGGCAGAATATTTATCAATCTTCATCTGTTGCTACCCCCACTACTTCATCATATCCTACAACTTGTACTTCTTCTGTTCCATCAATTTCGACACCATCAGAAATAACTGCACCTTCACCAATAATGGCACGTTTGATTTTAGCTCCCTGACCAACAATTGCACCACTCATGATAACTGAATCTACTACTTCTGCCCCTTCGCGAACTTGCGCACCTGTTGAAAGGATAGAATGTTTAACAGTTCCATCTACAAAACAGCCATCGACAACCAAGGAATCTTCCACATGAGCATTTGCCCCAAGGAAGTTTGGTGGTGAAATTAAGTTTCTTGAGTAAATCTTCCATTGACGGTTACGGCTGTCCAAGGCATTCTCTGGAGAAATGTACTCCATGTTCGCTTCCCAAAGCGACTCAATCGTACCGACGTCTTTCCAGTAACCATTAAATTCATAGGCATAGACACTTTCACCTGACTCAAGGTAATTTGGAATGACATTCTTACCAAAGTCTGACATATCGACATTGCTCTTTTCAGCAGCAACGAGCATATTGCGCAGACGTTGCCAATCAAAAATGTAAATTCCCATAGAAGCTTTTGTAGATTTAGGTTGAGCTGGTTTTTCTTCAAATTCAACAATGCGGTTATTGGCATCTGTGTTCATGATACCAAAACGGCTAGCTTCTTTAAGAGGGACGTCTAAAACCGCTACTGTCAAGCTGGCATTATTATCCTTATGAGACTGGAGCATATCATCATAGTCCATTTTATAGATGTGGTCCCCAGACAGAATCAAGACATACTCAGGATTGACACTGTCAATATAATCGATATTTTGGTAAATAGCGTGGCTAGTCCCTTCGAACCAACGATTTCCTTCACTTGCAGAATAAGGTTGAAGAATAGAGACACCAGAATTGATACCGTCTAGTCCCCAGCTTGAACCATTCCCAATATGGTTATTGAGAGCAAGAGGTTGGTACTGTGTAATGACTCCAACATTGTGAATCCCTGAGTTGGCACAGTTTGAAAGAGCAAAGTCAATGATACGGTAGCGCCCACCAAATTGCACAGCTGGTTTTGCGATGCTTTGAGTGAGTTTACCGAGACGAGTTCCTTGCCCACCAGCAAGAATCAAAGCTAACATTTCATTCTTCATTTTCTACTCCTTTTTGGTTTTTACTTGTGACGGTTTTTGCAGATTTCAAGCGACGTTTGATTTTCCAAACACTTGCTCCCATAGCCGGTAGGGTAAAGGTTAAGGTCTGCTCATAATCTTTCCATAGTCCTTCTTGCGTTTGAACAGTTTGATTATGTTCTTTCCAAACGCCTCCCCACTCTTCTAACTCAGTATTCCAGACTTCTTCGTAAATCCCTGCAACAGGCAGACCAATGGTAAAATCTTTTCGTTCAACAGGTGCCATATTAAAGACGCAGACTAGCATGTCGCCCTTCTTACCCTTACGGATGAAGGAAAGGACACTCTGGTCTCGATTATCCGCATCGATGATTTCAATACCATCATAGCTGGTATCAATTTCCCACAGACAGCGGTGATCTTTGTAAAACTGGTTTAGCTGAGAAGTGAAATACTTCATCTTAGCATTCATAGGGTCTTCTAGATTAGACCATTCCAACTGCTCTTCAGATCTCCATTCTAGGAATTGGCCGTATTCACTACCCATGAAGAGCAATTTCTTACCAGGGTGACAAATTTGGTAAGTGTAGAGATTGCGTAAGCCTGCGAATTGATTGTAACGATCTCCCCACATCTTATGCATCATACTCTTCTTACCGTGAACCACTTCATCGTGCGAGAATGGTAGGAGATAGTTTTCCTTGAAAACATACATAAAGCTGAAAGTCACCAGATTAAAGTCATACTTACGGTAAATAGGGTCTTCTTCGTAGAATCGGAGGATATCATTCATCCAGCCCATATTCCACTTGTAGTCAAATCCTAAACCACCAAGCTCTTTCATTCCCGTAATCTTGGTTGCTGACGAACTTTCTTCTGCGATCATCATCACATCTGGATGTGCTAGTTTAATGACATCATTCAAGCGTTGAAGGAAATAATATCCTTCATAGTTGAGATTGCCACCATCTTTATTAGGTGTCCATGGAGCATCATCGTAGTCAAGATAGAGCATGTTGCTAACTGCATCCACTCGAATACCATCTAGATGGTAAAAGTCAATCCAAAACTTAATGCTAGAAATCAAGAAAGACTGGACTTCATTCTTTCCAAGGTCAAAATTGAGAGCGCCCCAACCATAGTTATGAGCCTTATTATGGTCTTGGTACTCAAAAGTCGGTGTCCCGTCATAATAAGCTAAGGCATCATCATTAATGGTGAAATGACCAGGTACCCAGTCTACAATAACCCCAATATTGTTTAAGTGACATTCCTCAACAAAATCTTGAAACTCTTCAGGGCGACCATAGGCATGCTCTAAAGCGAAGTAACCCATAAGCTGATAGCCCCAACTCAAACCGAGAGGGTGAGACATCAAGGGCATAAACTCAATGTGAGTATAGTTCATCTCAACTAGGTAAGGAATGAGTTCATCTTTCAATTGAGCAAAACTATAAGGACTTCCATCTGGATTTCTCTTCCAAGATCCAGCATGAACTTCGTAGATATTGACAGGACGTTCAAAGAAAGTCCAACGTTTTCTGCGAGCTAACCAAAGCCCATCCTTCCATTTCTTTTCTGGAATCTCTGTTAAAATAGCTCCAGTACCCGGACGTGCCTCATACCGTACAGCCAAAGGATCAATCTTCATCAACTGATGACCATTTGCGCGTGTGATATGATACTTATAAATTTGGCCTTCTTGAGCAAGAGTAGTGAAGACTTCCCAGACTCCAAATTCATTTCGTTCCATTAGGATTTGGTTTTCTACCCAATTGGTGAAATCCCCTACCAAGTGAACAGCCTGAGCATTAGGTGCCCACACACGGAAAGTATAGCCATACTCACCATCTTTTTCTTCCCTATGCGCTCCCAGATAATGCTGGAGGTGAAAATTTTCACCTGCTATAAAGGTTTCTAAAGCTTTTTTCTTATTCATACACCCTCCTATTTCTGTAAGCGTTTTCTATAGATTTATTATACTACCTTTTTAGGGAAGATTCAAGTAAATTACGGAATTTGCTAAAAATTCTTTTGAAAGTCTTCAACAAATTCACTGATGTGTTCACTTGTAAATCAAGAAATTTTCAAACAGATTATGAAAACCAATCATTTTATTTACAAGGATATCATAAAGTTCGTTATTTTTCTAATAAAAGTAGTATTTTTAGGTAAAAAAACAAATCAGAAAACGAATTTCCTGATTTGTTTTTCAAATATTTATAAAAGAAATACCAAAAAAATAAACTAACATTTATAGCACTTTAAAAATGCTAACACTGACACCACCAACTTTGTTTTCCTCATCAGAAGGACTATTGGTCACCAAGAGTTCTAAATTTTCTGCATTTTCAAACTGGAACGCATCTCCTTTTGCATTAAAGACGATCAATAGGTGTTCTTCCCCGTGGATTTCATAGACAATCCAACCACTGTGCTCGTGAGCTGAATGAACAAAAACATGATGGTAAATCTCATCATAAGTAGGGTAAGAAAAAGCACTGGTTTCTGTCTTCAATCGAATAATTTGACGGATAAATTCAATACTACCTTGACGCTCATTGATCAAGTCCCAGTTCACTTGGTTCACACTGTCAGGAGCATTATAGCTATTCATAGCACGCTCTCTATCATCATGAGTCAACTCACCATTCTCACCTGTCGCAACCAGTTTAGTACGACCAAATTCTTGACCGATTTCCATAAAAGCCATCCCCTGCATAAGTAGATTCATGGCTGTGGCAGTTTCGACTTTACGCATGATTTGCTCTGAACTTTGGTCTGGATGAAGGGTTGCCAACAAATCGTGAAGATTGTAATTGTCATGGGCTTCTACATAGTTAAGCACTTGATTTGGATGTGTATAGGTTCCTAATTCACGACTACCAAGGATTGCTTTGGCAAGAATGGGCTCTGTCGCAGCACCACTGACAAAACCTGACTTAATAGTACCGTAAACTTCTCCACCTTTGACAGCATCGCGCTGATCGTCATTAAAGAAACCAATATTTGGCATTTCGTAGGCGTTGTCTTTCTTAGCCTTATCATAAGGGGCAAGACCTGTTCCCATATCCCATCCTTCTCCATAGAGGATAATGTTAGGGTCAATTTCATCCAAACTCTGACGAATCATCTGCATGGTCTTGACATCATGAATCCCCATCAAGTCAAAACGGAAACCGTCAATATTATATTCCTGCACCCAGTATAGAAGAGAATCAATCATATACTTGCGGAACATTTCGTGTTCGCTGGCCGTTTCGTTTCCAACACCCGTTCCATTCTGGAAGGTACCATCTGGATTCATACGATAATAATAATCAGGGACCGTTGTTTGGAAAGGTGCATCAACAACTGAGAATGTATGGTTATAGACCACATCCATAATAACACCAATACCCGCATCATGGTAAGCTTGAACCATGGTCTTCAAATCACGAATAACCTGAGCTGGATCATCTGGGTTTGTTGAAAGGCTGGTTTCTGGTGCGTTATAGTTTTGTGGGTCATAACCCCAGTTGTAGGTGACATTCCCATATGCATCATACTCTTTATGACGGTCTGCAATTGGTTGCAATTGAACATAATTGTAGCCTATCTTCTTGATGTAATCAAAAGCAGTTGCTTGGCCGTACTGGTTAACCGTCCCTGTCTGAGCCGCACCTAAGAAAGTTCCTTGAAGATGTTCATCCACACCTGAGGTCGGTGATTTTGTCAAATCACGAATATGCATTTCACAGATGACTGCCTTACATGGATTTGTCAAACGCCAAGTAGCCTCCGAACCGTGCTTGACCTCGAAGTTTTCAACTTGCTTTTCTTCATGACTCAGAATAGCTGAACGTTTGCCATCAGGGCTGGTCGCGATTGTATAAGGATCACGTGTCAGTGTTTGGTGATGAGGGAATTGGACTTGATACTGATAAGTCTTACCAGTCAAATCTTCTTCAACATCCAAACTCCAGACACCAATAGTATTGTCCTTATGATTATAAGAGTAACTATTGCCTCTCTCCATCTCAAAAGTCTTCCAAACAGGTGCATCATTAGTAGCTGATTCATAAACAACAACCTGCACTTCTGTCGCTGTTGGAGCCCAGAGGGCGAAATGAGCCTGATTGTCCTCTACACGGCAACCCAATTCCCCTTGGTATCCCCAGTGCTGGTCGAAACTAGCACTATTGATAGCCTTGTCAAAGGCAAAAGGATTTTGATTCTTATAGAAAGGACTGGCGATAGCAGGATTTTCAGAATAATAAATTCTATCATCCCCTTCCAAAATCCAGACCTCTGTTAAAAGAGGATAGTAATTAAAACGGATAGCATACTCTTTACTGGTTTGACCCGTGTGAACTACAAAATTCAAACTTTCTAAGGCATAAGAACTTGGATGTTCAAAGTTAAATAAGGCACCAAAATAATCTTCTTTGTAGGTCAGTAAATCAATTCGTTGATCCTGACTTTTTACAAAAGAGCAGGTATCGTATTCACCATTCTTGCGATGGTAATGAATGCGCATAGGGTAGTTATACATTGTTTTTATTTTTCCTTTTTACTTCTTGATTTGTTTCTATTTCACTAATAAATTCTTGACCGATTTTGTCCCGATTAACAAACTAGTTTACTGTCTAAACTCTGGTTTTAAACTATCATTACAGACTTTCTAACCAAGCTTCATCTCGAACTTCAATTCCAAGTTCCTGTGCTTTTTGCAGTTTACTTCCAGCATCTGCACCAGCAACGACAAGGTCGGTCTTTTTAGAAACACTGCCTGTTACTTTAGCTCCCAAGCTCTCGAGTTTACTTTTAGCTTCTGAACGCTTGAGTCGTTCCAATTTTCCAGTCAATACCACGGTCAAACCTGACAAGGCTGCATCCGCTACTACAGTTTTACCTTTATAGTCCAGATTGACCCCAGCTTCTTTCAATTCTTTAAGCAGAATTTCAGAGCCCTCTGTCGCAAAATAAGTCTGAAGACTCTTGGCAATCACACCACCCAGACTTTCAATACTAGCTACTTCGTCTGGATCTGCCTGAGCCAGATTTTCAATCGAGTGAAAATGTTGAAGTAAAAGCTGACTGGCCTTACTGCCGACATGACGAATGCCTAAACCAAACAAGAGCTTCTCGGCAGAATTTTCCTTAGATGCTTGGATTGCCTGATACAGTTTAGCAGTGGACTTTTCCTTAACACCTTCTAAAAGTAGGAAATCCTCTTCTTGTAATCGGTAAATATCCGCCACATCCTTAACCAGATTAGCAGCAAATAGTTTCTCAACGATAGATGGACCAAGTCCTGTAATATTCATGGCATCTCGAGAGGCAAAGTGGATCAAGCCTTCCATGATTTGGGCAGGGCAACGTGGATTGATACAACGGAGAGCCACTTCATCTTCAAAGTGCAACAAGTCAGAATCACAACTTGGGCAGTTTGTAGGGATATCTAGTTTCTCTTCAGAAATCCGTTTGGACTCTACGACACGCAAAACGGCAGGGATGATATCTCCAGCCTTATAAACGATAACCGTATCATCTTTGCGGATATCTTTTTCAGCAATATAATCTACATTGTGCAAAGTCGCACGGCTAACAGTTGTCCCAGCAAGCTGAACGGGAGTCAGATTGGCAGTTGGAGTCACAACACCCGTTCGGCCAACTGTCCAGTCAACTGACAGGAGCTGAGCTTCTTTTTCCTCAGCAGGAAACTTGTAGGCTACAGCCCACTTTGGAGCCTTAACGGTAAAGCCAAGTTCTTCTTGACCTGCTAGGTCATTTACCTTGATCACCACCCCATCGATATCATAAGGCAGGTTTTCCCGTTCCTGTCCTACTTCTTGGATAAAATTCCAGATTTCATCTATGGTTTCAGCCAAGATTCGCTTAGGATTAACCACAAAACCTAGTTGTTCAAGGTGCTTCAACACTTTTTCTTGGCTGTCACGAGTTGAAGGACTGGCTTCTTGATATAAGAAAGTCGCAAGATTACGCTTGGCTACTACTGCTGTATCCAGCTGACGTAGTGTTCCTGCTGCCGCATTACGAGGATTGGCAAATTCAGGCTCTCCATTTTCTTGGCGAGTTTGATTAACCTGGTCAAAAGAAGCGCGTGGCATATAACATTCCCCACGAACCGTGATATCTAGTTCTTCTGGTAAAGTCAATGGAATGTCCTTAACACGCTTAAGATTTTCTGTGATATTCTCCCCAATAGAACCATCTCCACGTGTTGCCCCAGCAACCAAAATCCCCTTTTCATAAGTTAGTGAGATAGATAAGCCATCGATTTTCAGCTCACAAATATATGTTGGATGAGCTAGTTCCTTACGAACACGCGCATCAAAAGCATCAAGCTCCTCACGTGAAAAAGCATCCTGCAAACTATAAAGAGGATACTGATGACTGTATTTTTCAAAACCATCTAAAACCTTGCCACCAACACGATGGGTCGGACTATCTGCTAATACTTGATGTGGATAGGCAGTTTCTAACTCAACCAACTCACGGTAAAGGCGGTCATACTCACTGTCTGAAACCGATGGTTTATCGCTGGTATAGTACTCAGTCGCATAGCGATTGAGCAAGGCGACTAACTCATTCATTCTTTTATTCATAAGACCATTTTACCATAAACTAAGCCCTCCTCACAAACGAGAAGGGCGGAAAAAAACACTTAGATTGGAATTATTTTTAAAACTCAAACAGACTTATAGTTCTTTTTTAAAATGAGTTCGAACATAGCCTAGAGCTAATAAGGATAAGATGACAACTCCTAGTCCTATAATCAAGAAAGAATAAAAATGGACACTTGGAAGCCAGGTCATTAAACCTGTTGCTATAGGCATAAATAGTATAGCTAGGGTATAAATCGAGCTAAGTACTCTACCCAGATATTCACTTTCAACCTTGGTTTGTACTTGAGTAAAAAAGTGAATATTGAAAATTGTCATAAACAGTTCACAAATGAAATTTCCTGAAAAAGCAAGATAGGAGGGGAGGGTGAAACCCATTATCATCACTCCAAGCCCAGTCAGAGACAACAAAAACAGAAGCATTTCCATACTGGCTTTAATCTTACTAGCGAACAAGGCCCCAACAATAGATCCGATAGCTCCCATTGTTAAAATAGTGGCATAGGCACCTTGAACTCCATAAAGCTGATTTGAAAAAGGAAGAAGATAATTAAAGGCTGCAAAGAAAAAATTGACACTTGAAGCCATGACCAATAAAAAGAAGATTTCCTTTTGCTTCACAATATAGTGAATCCCCTCCTTGATATCAGAAAAAATAACTCTGAATGTGAGTTTCTTTTCACCTAAAGTCTTCTCTTCTTTCTTTGGAAGCAAGGCTACCAAAGAAAAAGCGAGAAAAAAACTAAGGGCATCTAATACCAAGGTAATGCGAAGACTTGCGAATTGTAAAACCAGAAAAGAGAGTACAGGGGAACTCACACTGACAACCTGCATCACCAATTCCAAACGAGAATTATAGAGGACCAGTTCATCCTTCTCTACCAATTCTGTGATAATAGCTTTATTGGCAGGCCGAGAAAAAGCAAAAGCAATAGCCTGCACAATATTAGCAAAGATCAAAGCTCCAATCATCCAGTTATCATTTCTGATAAAAGAAATGACCAGACAGAGAATTCCACAAATAAGATCTGTCGTCATTAAAATCTTACGACGAGAAAATCGGTCTGAAATGACTCCGCCAAAGGGATTGACGAGAATGGATGTGACGAGCTCAGAAATCTGATACATTCCTAAAACTGTCTGTCCAATAGTCCCCATGGAAGCCAACCAGACACTATTTCCATAATCATAGAGCATATTCCCTATCTTGTTAACAGCTCCACGACTAATCAACTGTAGTGCATAGCGATTCATATAAAAACTCCTCTCAAATTTTGAAACTATTGTATCAAAACCGAAAGGAGCTTTTGATTTTTTCCCTTATTTGGGAAAATTAATCTTTGACAAATTTTTCGTAGTGTTCCTGATAGTAGGCTACTTGCTCTGGAAGACCTAGTAGGTCAAAAATACACATGGCCTCTTTCATCTGCTTACAGCCTTCTTTACACTGTCCTTTTTGGTACAAGGAAAAGCCTTTTAGATAATGGAAAATATTACGCTCATAAAGCTTAATACCTTTACCAATAATCTTCTCTGTATAAATCTCAAAATAGCTTGCATTATCAAAAGAAGCATGCTCTAAACAATGCTGGTAACAATTAAGAGCCAAAATCAAGACTAATCTCTTATGGCGACCAATCTCTTGGTAAAATTCCTCCCTCTCCATAACTTCTCTACCAATCCGTGTGACATAGTCCACATCGTAGAAACTATAGAGATTTCCAAAAAGAATCAACTCATACATGGTCCACTCTTCTGTTTTGAAGAGATAATCTGCCACCTTATCCAAATCATCCTGCTTCATATCATAACTAGAATCTCTTTGACAAATCAGACCCTGTAACAAAATCCAGTTCAGCTCAAAATAAAGGGGATTTGTCGAACTCTTAGCCTTTTCAATTTGTTCTCTTTGAAGCTTTTGAAAACCTGCAATATCATTTGAGTAGTAAAGTGGCACAATTTGTCCCATCATGGCAACATGTTCATGATTATGAAAATTCCTTGCCTTATCCATGAAATTTTCAATCGTTACATGAATGTTATCCAAAATCTCAAAGAAACGCGAGACTGCCAGGTCAGACTCCCCAAGCTCAAAGCGAGATAACTGAGAAGTTGAGCAGGACTCTCCTGCGGCCTCCTTTAAAGAATAATTTCCACTTGTCCGAAATTCACGAAATACTTTTCCAAGATGTTCCATCTTTACACCTGCTCTGATAATTCTTCCCATTCAAGCATGGCTTCTTCCTGACGGTGGCTGATTTTGTCCAGCTCAGCCTGCAATTCCATGAGTTTACCTGCATCGTTTGTTTCCAACATTTGTTCAGAAATGTCTTGGCTTTGACTTTCTAACTCTTCGATTTCAGTTTCTAGACTTTCAATTTGTCGCATGAGCTTACGAACTTCTTTTTGACTTTCTTTCTGAGCTTGATAGTCATTGACTGGACTTGCTTCTTTTGCTTGATTACTAGTTGAAGTTTCCTCAGTCTGACTCATTTCTACTTCTGCTTTCTTCTCAACATAGTAGTCGTAATCTCCAAGGTAGAGAGTTGATCCATTCTCAGACAATTCTAGAACATGAGTTGCCACACGATTGATAAAGTAACGGTCGTGGCTGACAAATAGAAGAGTTCCATCGAAGTCAATCAAGGCATTTTCCAACACTTCCTTGCTATCAATATCCAAGTGGTTGGTTGGTTCGTCAAGAATCAGGAAGTTGTTGTTTTCCATAGACAATTTAGCCAAAAGCAAACGAGCTTTCTCGCCACCTGACAGCATGCCGACTGATTTTTTAACATCATCACCAGAGAAAAGGAAGGCACCAAGGCGGTTACGAATTTCAACTTCCGGTGTCAGTTTAAAATCATTCCAGAGTTCATCCAGTACCGTATTACTTGGTGTCAGCTTGCTTTGGGTTTGGTCATAGTAACCCACCTCCACATTAGCGCCAAAGCGCTTTTCTCCCTTGATAAAAGGAATCTGATCCACAATAGATTTGATAAAGGTTGATTTTCCAATGCCATTTGGACCGACGATAGCGACAGCATTCATCTTACGAAGGTCTAAGTTGATAGGCTCTGACAATATTTCCCCATCATAGCCAATAGCCGCATTTTCAACAGTCAGGACAACATTACCAGAGCTTTTTTCCGACTGGAAGGTCATATTGGCTGATTTCTTACCAGCTTCAGGCTTGTCCAAACGCTCCATTTTTTCCAGTTGTTTACGGCGAGATTGGGCACGTTTGGTCGTTGAAGCTCGGACCAGATTGCGATTGACAAAGTCTTCCAGAGTAGCGATCTCCTTCTGCTGCTTTTCATAGTTTTTTGCCTCAGTAGCTAGCTTTTGCTCCTTCAGCTCAACAAAACGAGAGTAATTTCCCACGTAGCGATCCAAGGAATGCTTGGTCAAATCCAGCGTAATTGTTGCAACCTTGTCCAAGAAATAACGGTCGTGGCTGACAATAATAAGGGCACCGCTATAATTTACCAAGTAATTCTCTAGCCAGGCAATGGTTTCAATATCCAAGTGGTTGGTTGGCTCGTCCAAGACCAAGAGATTGGGCTTTTCAAGAAGCATTTTGGCCAGCGCCAGACGAGTATTTTGACCACCAGAAAGCTCGGCAATTTTCATCTGCCACATAGACTCGTCAAATTTGAATCCATTTAAAATCGTTCGAATATCAGCTTCATAGGTAAAGCCGCCTGCTTGACGAAAATTCTCAGATAAGCGATCGTAATCTGACATCAGTTTATCCAAATCCTCACCAGACTTTTCACCCATCTCCAACTCCATCTGACGAAGTTGTTTCTCAGTTTGACGCAGGTCATCAAAGACATGAAGCATCTCATCGTAGATGGTATTTTCAGACTCAAAACGGCTATCTTGGGCTAGGTAAGACAGAGAAATATCTTTTTTCTTATTGATTTCTCCACTAGTTGGCTCCTCTTCTCCAACCAAAATCTTCAAAAGAGTAGACTTACCTGCACCATTTTTCCCAACAAGGGCAATCCGATCTCGTTCATCAACTTGTAGGTTAATATTATCAAAAAGAACCTCTCCAGCAAAAGATCGTTCAATTTTATTAGCTTGTAAAATAATCATACAAGTAGTATAGCATGTTTCTCTAAGGCATTCAAGACTTGATAAACAGGCATATGTTACTACTTTTCTGAAAATTATGCTAAGGTTTTACTAAAATACTAAAAAGTGCTATAATGTGAACGGTTAAAACAATTTACAAAAAGGAGAATTTTAATGTCTTACCAAGAAAATTACCAGAAATGGGTTGATTTTGCGGAGCTTCCTGACTACCTTCGCCAAGATTTGGAAAATATGGACGAAAAAACAAAGGAAGATGCCTTCTATACAAATCTTGAATTTGGTACTGCAGGTATGCGTGGCTTGATTGGTGCTGGTACAAACCGCATCAACATCTACGTTGTTCGCCAAGCTACTGAAGGTTTGGCTCGTTTGATTGAGTCAAAAGGTGGAAACGAAAAAGAACGTGGTGTCGCAATCGCCTACGATAGCCGTCACTTCTCACCAGAGTTTGCCTTTGAATCTGCAGCAGTTCTCGCTAAACACGGCATCAAATCTTACGTATTTGAAAGCCTTCGTCCAACTCCAGAACTATCATTTGCAGTTCGTCACCTCAACTGTTTCGCTGGTATCATGGTCACAGCCAGCCACAACCCTGCACCATTTAACGGTTACAAGGTTTACGGTGAAGACGGTGGACAAATGCCTCCACACGATGCGGACGCTTTGACTACTTATATCCGTGCTATCGAAAACCCATTTGCAGTTGAAGTTGCTGATGTGGAAGCTGAAAAAGCTTCTGGCTTGATTGAAGTTATCGGCGAAGCTGTCGATGTAGAATACCTCAAAGAAGTCAAAGATGTAAACATCAACCCAGCCTTGATTGAAGAATTCGGTAAAGACATGAAAATTGTCTACACACCACTTCATGGTACTGGTGAAATGTTGGCTCGTCGTGCTCTTGCCCAAGCAGGATTTGACTCTGTTCAAGTCGTTGAAGCGCAAGCAACTGCTGACCCAGACTTCTCAACTGTAAAATCTCCAAACCCAGAAAGCCAAGCAGCCTTTGCACTTGCTGAAGAACTTGGTCGTCAAGTTGGTGCAGATGTTCTTGTCGCAACTGACCCTGATGCTGACCGTGTTGGTGTGGAAGTTCTTCAAAAAGATGGTAGCTACCTCAACCTTTCAGGTAACCAAATCGGTGCTATCATGGCTAAATACATCTTGGAAGCCCACAAAAATGCTGGAACTCTTCCTGAAAATGCAGCCCTATGTAAATCTATCGTATCAACTGACTTGGTAACGAAGATTGCTGAGAGCTACGGCGCAACTATGTTCAACGTCTTGACTGGTTTCAAATTCATCGCTGAAAAAATTCAAGAATTCGAAGAAAAACACAACCATACTTACATGATGGGATTTGAAGAAAGCTTCGGTTACTTGATTAAACCATTCGTACGTGATAAAGATGCTATCCAAGCTGTTCTTGTCGTTGCTGAACTTGCTGCCTACTACCGTTCACGTGGTTTGACCCTTGCTGACGGTATCGAAGAAATCTACAAAGAGTACGGCTACTACGCAGAAAAGACTATCTCTGTTACCCTTTCTGGTGTCGATGGTGCTGAACAAATCAAAGCGATTATGGCTAAATTCCGTAACAATGCTCCAAAAGAATGGAACGCAACAGCTATTACGGTCGTAGAAGACTTCAAGGCTCAAACTGCCACTGCTGCTGACGGAACTGTTACAAACTTAACAACTCCTCCAAGTGATGTGTTGAAATACACACTTGCTGACGGTTCATGGATTGCCGTTCGCCCTTCAGGTACAGAACCAAAAATCAAGTTCTACATTGCAGTTGTAGGTGAAACCAACGAAGAATCACAAGCTAAGATTGCTAACATCGAAGCAGAGATCAATGCTTTTGTAAAATAAAATCCTATAAAAGATGAGACAAACCAATCTCATCTTTTTTTCGTATCAAATCTAAGCAATTTTAGAAACTTTATGGCATACTAGACTTATCAATGAAAGCGAGGTAATCTCATGGAACAATTTTTAGATAATATCAAAGACCTTGAAGTCACTACAGTTGCACGTGCGCAAGAAGCTCTTGATAAAAAAGAAACTGCAACTTTCTTCATTGGTCGCAAAACTTGCCCTTACTGCCGTAAATTTGCAGGTACTTTAGCAGGTGTCGTAGCTGAAACCAAAGCTCACATCTACTTCATCAATAGTGAAGAAGCAAGCCAACTCAATGAGTTGCAAGCATTCCGCTCACGCTACGGAATCCCAACTGTACCAGGCTTTGTTCACATTGCGGATGGACAAATCAATGTCCGTTGCGACTCTTCAATGTCAGCACAAGAAATCAAAGAATTTGCAGGATTGTAAAAGACATATAAAAAAGAAGGCACTCGCCTTCTTTTTTATATGTCTGTCAATGGTGTTGCAGTATCTGGTGAGGTATCGTAAACCTTAAAGTCTACTCCTACACCTAGATCAGCTTGTGCTAGCTGATTGACCATGGTCATATGAGCCAGTTCCTTGATATTGTTTTCCTTAGATAAATGCCCAAGGTAAATCTTCTTAGTACGATTTCCTAGCGTCCGAATCATAGCTTCAGCACCATCCTCGTTAGAAAGGTGACCGAGATCCGATAGGATTCGTTGTTTGAGTCGCCAAGCGTAAGATCCTGCTCTCAAAATCTCCACATCATGATTAGATTCTATAAGATAGCCATCCGCATTTTCGACAATGCCAGCCATACGATCGCTAACATAACCTGTATCAGTCAGCATGACAAAACTCTTGTCATCCTTCATAAAGCGATAGAACTGCGGTGCGACTGCGTCATGGCTAACACCAAAACTTTCGATGTCAATATCTCCAAAGGTTTTGGTTTTGCCCATTTCAAAGATATGCTTTTGCGAAGAATCCACCTTGCCAAGATACTTGCTATTTTCCATAGCTTGCCAAGTTTTTTCATTGGCATAAAGATCCATACCATATTTACGAGCCAAAACGCCTACTCCATGGATATGGTCTGAATGCTCATGCGTAATCAAGATAGCATCCAGATCTTCTGGCTTGCGATTAATTTCAGCAAGTAGGCTGGTGATTTTTTTGCCTGACAAGCCTGCATCCACTAAAAACTTCTTTTTTGGGGTTTCCAGATAAAAGGAATTTCCACTGGAACCCGACGCTAAAATACTGTATTTAAAGCCTGTTTCACTCATTCTAGTCTTCTACTTCATCCTCCCATACTTCTTCTTTCACTGCATCCTTATCATAAGGGAGCACAATGGTGAAGGTTGATCCCTTACCGTATTCACTCTTAGCCCAAATAAAACCCTCATGTTGTTTGACAATTTCTTTAGCAATTGCTAGTCCTAGACCCGTACCACCTTGGGCACGACTTCTAGCGCGATCCACACGATAAAAACGATCAAAGATACGTGGTAAATCCTGCTTAGGAATACCTAAGCCTTGGTCTGAGATGGATAAAATCATCTGATCATCAGTTGTCTTCATGGTCACTGTGATTTTCCCACCATCTGGAGAATACTTAATAGCATTGTTAAGAATATTGTCAATCACCTGTGTCATCTTGTCTGTATCGATCTCTATCCAGACTGAAGTAATCGGATAATCCCTTACCAAATCATATTTCTTCTCTTCATCTGGTCCCCTCATCTTATCAAAACGGTTGAGAATAAAGGTAATAAATGCAGTAAAATTAATCAATTCCACATCCAGGTGGCTGGTTTCATTATCAATTCGTGAAAGATGAAGAAGGTCTGTCACCATCCTCATCATACGGTTGGTTTCGTCTAGAGACACCTTGATAAAGTCTGGTGCAACAGGTTCTGACAAGGCACCCTCATCCAAGGCTTCAAGATAGGATTTTACACTAGTCAGAGGCGTCCGTAACTCATGACTAACGTTGGAAACAAAGAGTCTCCGTTCACGCTCTTCCTTCTCTTGCTCCGTTGTATCATGCAAAACAGCAACCAGACCTGAGATAAAGCCAGACTCTCGACGAATCAAAGCAAAGCGAACACGAAGGCTCAGATACTCACCATTATCATCCTGAGAATCAATGATGAGCTCAGGAATTTGGGTAATCAAATCACGAAGTTCATACTCACCTTCAATCTTAAGCAACTCTAGAATACTTTTGTTGAGAACATCTTCTTTCTGAACACCTAACTGTTTCTTAGCCATGTCATTAATCATGGTAATCTTGCCACGACGATTAGTTGCAAGGACTCCGTCCGTCATGTAAGATAAGATACTATGTAATCTTTTACTCTCTTGTTCCAAATTTTCTTGAGTCAAACGAATTACTTCTGATAAATCATTGAGATTATTAGTAATATTAGTAATTTCAGAGCTCCCCTGCATATCTAATACCTGAGAATAATCTCCTGCAATCAGGTCTTTTACTTTTTGATTGATTTGCTTCAATCGAATATTATCCCGACGATTTTCTAGTAAAAGCAAGGTCACGACTAAAATAAAGCCAAGTAAAATAAGGATAAAGATAAAATCACTGGTTAAAACTGTGTCTTTAATTAGTTTAATCATTATTTCGCATATAATAACCAACACCGCGGCGTGTTAGGATATACTCAGGACGACTTGGTGTGTCTTCAATCTTTTCACGCAAACGTCTAATCGTTACATCAACAGTCCGAACATCTCCGAAATAATCATAACCCCAGACCGTTTCAAGCAAGTGTTCACGCGTAATGACTTGACCGATATGAGACGCCAAGTGATACAAAAGCTCAAATTCACGGTGAGTTAAGTCTAGTTCTTCACCATATTTTTTAGCCACGTAGGCATCTGGCACAATCTCCAAGTCCCCAATTTGCAAGGGTTGAGTTTTCTTTTCATCAGACTCTTGATTATCTACAGAAGTCAAATCTGTACGACGAAGAAGGGCTTTGACACGTGCCTGCAACTCACGATTTGAGAACGGTTTGGTTACATAGTCATCCGCCCCAAGCTCTAAACCGATAACCTTATCAAATTCGCTATCCTTAGCTGAGAGCATGATAATAGGCACACTACTCGTCTTGCGAATAGTCTTCGCAACTTCTAAACCATCAATTTCTGGAAGCATCAAATCCAGAATAATAATATCTGGCTGCTCTGCTTCAAATTGTTCTAGTGCTTCACGACCATTAAAAGCAGTTACAACTTCGTAACCTTCCTTGGTCATATTAAACTTGATAATATCCGAGATTGGTTTTTCATCATCTACAATTAATATTTTTTTCATATGTTCACCTTTTTCTCTACTATTATACCAAAAAAATAGCAAGAAGACACGATAGCTAGTCTTTGCTACTGTCTAAGTTGGTTTTTTCATAAGCCTGCCAGATTTTTTGTTGTGGTTTGGCAAGTGGAACATCCTTGAACTCTTCTGGTGAAAGCCAGCGAACTTCCCTATCTGAAAAATCATGGAAATCACTCACCTGACCTGCTACAATTTGAATATGCCACTTGCGATGGCTAAAGACATGCTTGACAGTCTCAAAACAAACTTCAAGCCAATCAACATCTAAGTCATAGTCCTGCTGGAAACTCTCTTCTGGACTGGGACCAAAGTTCAAGCTTTCTTCTGCAACCTGATGAAAGAGGTCACACTGCTCTTCTTGCGAAAACTCATCTACTTCTATCAAGGGGAAATGCCAAAATCCTGCCAATAACTTTTCACTTTCATTTTTTTCAAGTAAAAATTGCCCCTGAGCATTTTTCACAACTAAGGCTTTTAGATAAATGGGAACTGGCTTTTTCTTTGGAGCCTTAATTGGATAATGGTCCATGCTTCCATTCTGATATGCTGCACTAAAGTCCTTCACTGGACTTTCTTCTGGCCTAGGATTTACAGGAGCCTCAATATCAGACCCTAAGTCCATCAAAGCTTGGTTAAAGTCGCCAGGACGATCCGGATCAATCAAGATTTCCATCATCGCCTGAAAAATTTTACGATTACTTGGAATGCCAATATCGTGGTTGACTTCAAATAGACGCGCCAAAACACGCATGACATTACCATCGACCGCTGGCTCAGGCAAGTTAAAAGCAATACTAGAAATGGCTCCTGCTGTGTAAGGGCCAATTCCTTTCAAACTGGAAATTCCTTCATAGGTATTTGGAAATTGACCCCCAAAGTCATCCATAATCTGCTGGGCCGCAGCCTGCATATTGCGTACTCGAGAATAATATCCCAGTCCCTCCCAAGCCTTCAACAAATGCTCTTCAGGCGCAGTTGCCAAACTTTCTACTGTTGGAAACCAGTCCAAGAATCGTTCGTAGTATGGGATAACTGTATCCACCCTGGTCTGCTGGAGCATGATTTCAGATACCCAGATATGATAAGGATTTTTACTTCTACGCCAAGGTAAATCTCGTTTGTTTTCATCATACCAAGCGAGAAGTTTCTCACGGAAAGAACTAATCTTCTCCTCCGGCCACATGACGATACCGTATTCTTTCAAATCTAACATATCTCTAGTATAACACAGAAGATTTCACCTGTCTTTGTATCTGATTTATAATATTTTCAATAGATAGTATATAACCTTTCTATCTACTTAAATATTTGACATGACTTCAACTGAAAATCAATAAAGTATCGGAGAATGTGATTATCCACTTTCAAGCTTTGATTGTAAAACAAGTGAAAAAAATAGTGTTTTGCCCCAAAACCAAAAGAAAAGCCTGTCACACAAGCTCAAATGCTTGATATGATAGGCTTTTCAAAGGCTAATTATTTAACAGCGTCTTTAAGAGCTTTACCAGCTTTGAATGCTGGAACTTTAGAAGCTGCAATTGTGATTTCTTTACCAGTTTGTGGGTTGCGACCTTTACGTGCAGCACGCTCACGAACTTCAAAGTTACCAAAACCGATCAATTGAACTTTTTCACCAGCTGCAAGGTAGTCAGCTACTGCTGCGAACACAGCTTCAACTGCTACTGCTGAGTCTTTCTTAGTCAATTCTGTAGCTTCTGCTACTTTAGCGATCAAATCTTGTTTGTTTGCCATGTTAATGATTCCTCCAAATTAATTTCTAATTAACAAATATAATCATATCCTAAAATCCCTTATAGGTCAAGTTAAAAACGCTGTTTATTCGCATTTTCTTTATTTTTTTAGGACTGGTAACGTACCAAAATAGCCCAGGCATTCTCGCCTGTATGTGTCTGAATAATAGAACCGGTTTCTAAAACAGAAATTGGCTTTTCAACATAAGCTTGTAAGCTTTCTTTCATCTCTTTTGCCCAATCAGCATTACCAGAATATGAAATTCCAATCTCTGCTACAGAACGTTCAGAGAGAGATGTTGTCAACTCATCCAACCATTTTTTAAAGGTTTTAGCTCCACGACCTTTAACAATTGGCTGCAATTCATGATCTTTCATTTGCATGACAACACGGATATTGAGAAGGGAGCTCAACAATCCAGTTACACGGCCAATTCGTCCACCTTTTACTAGATTTTCTAGAGTAGAAACACCAATGTAGAGCTCCGTATGTTTTTTTACATCTTCTACGTGAGCTAAAATCGTCTCCATATCTTTGCCTTTTTGTGCTAATTTCGCAGCCTCAACAACTTGGAATTTCAAGGCTTGGTCAGTGAAGGAACTATCAATAACTGTCACATCGGCAGTAGATAAGCTAGCACCTTGACGTGCTGCTTCTACAGTACCAGAAAGGGCATGGGACATATGAATAGCAAGAATCTGGCTACCATCCTTGCATAGGTCTTCAAAAACTTCAGCAAAGATACCTACAGGTGGTTGACTTGTTTTCGGAAGATTCTTACTTTCTTGCATCAACTGAAGAAATTTACCTTCTTCTTTCAAATCCGCATCAGAATAAACAACATTATCAATCATTACAGATAATGGAACAATTGTAATATCTAATTGTTTTACTAGTTCTGGTTCAATGGTAACAGATGAATCGGTTACAATCTTAATTTTTGTCATAGTATCAATCTTTCTATTTTAGGATTCAGATTGGTTTTCTTACTTCTAATTATATCAAAAAAAGATTAAAAATCCTAATGGAGTCAATCAAATTTTCCGTAAAAATTTGATATAATCATCTTATAAGAAAAGAGGTGTCCTATGATTAAAAAAATTTACCCCATTTTTACCATTTTACTAGGTACTGCTATTTATGCTTTTGGACTGACTTATTTTGTAGTTCCTAATCATCTCTTTGAAGGAGGGGCGACAGGTATTACCCTTATCACCTTTTATCTTTTTAAAATCCCTGTTTCGCTCATGAACTTGCTGATTAACATTCCCCTTTTTATTCTAGCTTGGAAAATATTTGGAGCAAAATCCCTCTATTCTAGTTTACTAGGAACCTTAGCCTTATCCGCCTGGTTAGCCTTTTTTGAACGTTTTCCCCTTCATATTGACCTTCAAGGTGATTTACTAATCACAGCTCTTATAGCGGGAATTCTATTGGGAATCGGTCTTGGAATTATCTTTAATGCTGGAGGTACAACTGGTGGAACTGATATTCTAGCTCGTATTCTCAATAAATACACTCATATATCTATGGGGAAACTGCTCTTTATCTTAGATTTTTGTATTCTCATGCTCATTCTCCTAATCTTCAAGGATTTGAGATTGGTTTCTTACACGCTCTTATTTGATTTTATCGTTTCTCGTGTCATTGATTTGATTGGAGAAGGTGGCTACGCTGGTAAAGGCTTTATGATTATCACAAAACGTCCTGACCAACTTGCTAAAGCGATTAATGATGACCTAGGAAGAGGCGTTACTTTTATTTCTGGTCAAGGCTACTATAGTAAAGAAAATTTGAAAATCATTTACTGTATTGTCGGCAGAAATGAAATTGTGAAAATGAAGGAAATGATTCATCGAATCGATCCTCAAGCCTTTATAACTATTACAGAAGCCCACGAAATCCTTGGAGAAGGATTCACCTTTGAAAAAGAATAAAAAGAGGTAGTGTAGTGACCTCAAAAGTTAGACTTATTCATCTATCTTTTGGGTTACAAACAACCTCTTTTTTGTTTACTTATGCTCTTAAGACCAATTCCGAGCTACTTCTTCATCCGCCTTTAACTGATCCACTAATTGGTCCACAGAATCAAATTTGGTCATGTCTCGAATACGGTCAAGCCAATAAACCATGACGGTTTCCCCATAAATATCTTGATTAAAATCAAAAATATTGACTTCAAAACGTGCTTCTTCTCCATCAAAGGTCACATTTTTTCCAACACTAGCCATGGCACGATACTTCTGTCTTTGAATCTCAACATCAACGACATAAACACCGTCTGCTGGCATATAAGTACGGTCTAAAAGCACCAAATTAGCTGTCGGATAACCAATCGTACGACCACGAGCATTGCCATGAACCACCATACCTCTTGATGGAAGTGGTGCCCCCAAAAGTTCTCCTGCTTCTTTCACATTTCCGTCTAAAATAGCTTGACGGATACGAGTTGAACTAATCTTTCCTTTCTTATCTTCTACAGGTGGGACAATGATAACTTCTCCATCAAAATAATCCTTTAGGTCTTCTGCCGTTTTTTTGTCAGAACCAAATGTATAATCAAAACCTGCAACAATAATTTTAGCATTCATAGCTTTGATATAAGTTGCAAAAAATTCTTCTGCGGTGAGACTAGCGAATTGACTACTAAAATCAAGAAGATATAATTCCTCTACACCTTCACGTTTTAATTTTCTTTCACGTTCAGCAGGGTTCAAAATATGCAAAAATAAATCTGGATGATAGGGCTCTAAAGCAATCTTTGGAGATTCATTAAAGGTCATAACGACGATAGGCAATAAATCCTTCATCGCAGCCTTATTGGCAACACGAAATAATTCTTGATGCCCCTTGTGTATACCATCAAAATAGCCGAGAACAACGACTGAATCAGATGGTGTGCCAATATCTTTTTGGTTTTTTATAGGAATAGTAATAATCATAAAATAATTATATCATAGCGATAGCTATTTCTGGAACAGAAAATCTGAAATGTCGTTTTTTTCACCTGAAATGACCATTTTTACAAAAGTAAGTATCCTGCAACAAAAATAAGTGATGGATTATGGAATTAAAATTAATTTCTATAGTAGATTGAAACTAGAACAGCACACTATAGCTACTAAAACATTTTAGAAATTCATTTGACCTTCCTGATCGTTTTGTTCATATTTTATTTCAATCTATTATAACATTTTTTAGAAAGCAAAGCGTATTATCCCAACTTCAATCCACTATAAAAGCCAGCGATTTCTGACGCTGGCTTTAAAACTGTAAAAAATTTTTCTCAACTAGATTGCTTCTGTGACAAAACTACGGCTTTCAAGTACCTTAAGCATGGCATTAGCTGTATCTAGGGCTGTGAAGAGTGGTACACCATGTTCAATGGCTGAACGACGAATTTGCTCACCATCTTCATCAGCAGTACGTTTGGTTCCAACTGTGTTAATGATAGCTTGGATTCTTCCTTTGCGAACAAAGCTTGGGATATCCTGATCATCATCACCTATCTTACCAACAGGTTGGGCTTGCAGGCCATGACTAGCAAAGAAGGCTGCTGTCCCTTCTGTCGCAAGGATTCCATAGCCAATATTTTGGAAACGACGAGCCAAGTCCAAGGCTTCTTCTTTGGCATCATCAGCGATGGTAAATACAACGTTACCAAAAGTTGGCAAGTGTAAGTAAGAAGCTTCAAAGGCCTTATAGAGAGCTTTTTCCAAAGTCGTATCAGAACCCATAACTTCCCCTGTTGACTTCATTTCAGGACCAAGTAAGCTGTCTACCTTAGCTAGTTTGGTAAAGGAGAAGACAGGTGCCTTGATATGAACGCGAGTGCTTTCTGGATAAAGGCCATCTTGGTAGCCAAGTTTTTCAAGACTTTGACCCATAATGAGCTTAGTCGCTACTTGAGCCATAGGAATATTGGTCACTTTAGAAAGGAATGGTACGGTACGGCTAGCACGTGGATTGACCTCAATAACATAGACTTTTTCATCCTTGATGACAAACTGGATATTCATCATTCCAAGGCAGTTAAGACCAATAGCTAAGCGTTTTGTGTAGTCCGCAATGGTTTCTCGGACTTTTTGAGATAAGGTTTGTGGAGGATAAACAGCCATGGAGTCACCTGAGTGGACACCAGCACGTTCGATATGCTCCATGATACCAGGGATAAGGACATTTTGTCCATCTGAGATAGCATCAACTTCACATTCTTGTCCAACGATATAAGAGTCGACAAGAACTGGATGGTCTGGACTAGCCTTAACAGCTGTTCGCATATAAGTGCGAAGATCTTCTTCGTTTTCTACGATTTCCATGGCACGCCCACCCAAGACATAAGAAGGACGAACGAGGACTGGGAAGCCAATCTTGCGAGCTGCAAGCACTGCTTCTTCTTCATTGGTTGCTGTTTGTCCTGGTGGCTGTGGAATATCTAAGTCTTTGAGAGCTTGCTCAAAGAGGTCACGGTCTTCAGCTCGGTCTAAGTCAGCAACCTGTGTACCAAGGATGGTCACACCTGCTTTTGCTAATGGCTCAGCAAGGTTAATAGCTGTTTGACCACCAAACTGAACGATAACACCTTTTGGTTGCTCAAGGTCAATGACATTCATGACATCTTCAAATGTCAATGGTTCAAAGTAAAGTTTATCCGATACAGAGAAGTCGGTTGAAACGGTTTCTGGGTTTGAGTTCATGATGATGGCTTCGTAGCCAGCCGCCTGTATAGCCTTAACCGAGTGAACAGTTGCGTAGTCAAACTCGACCCCTTGACCGATACGGATTGGACCAGAACCTAGAACTAGGACGGATTCCTTATCAGACTTGATAGATTCATTTTCCCAACCATAGGTTGAATAGAAGTATGGTGTTTCAGAGTCAAATTCTGCCGCACAAGTATCTACCATCTTATAAACTGGAACAATCTTGTTTTCCAAGCGAAGTTGACGAACGTGATCAGCAGTCGTTTTCCAGAGTTCAGCAATCTTACGGTCTGAAAATCCATTGAGTTTAGCCGTTTTCAAAACGTCTAGATCTTGTGGATGGGCACCCAACTCCTGCTCAATTTCAAAGATATGCAAGAGTTTATCAAGGTAAAAGATATCAATTTTTGTAAGCTCAGCGATTTCCTCTGGTGTATAACCACGGCGAATTGCTTCTGACACATAGAAGAGACGGTCATCTTGGGCCTTGACAACCTTTTCAATCAAGGAATCATCAGAAACTGCTGCAAGTTCAGGTATTTCATTGTGGTGCACACCAATTTCAAGGGAACGACAAGCTTTAAGGAGAGATTCTTCGATGTTTCGACCGATTGCCATGACTTCTCCAGTCGCCTTCATCTGGGTACCAAGACGGCGCTCACCTTTTTCAAACTTATCAAATGGGAAACGTGGAATTTTCGCAACGACGTAGTCAAGGGCTGGCTCAAACATGGCATAGGTTGAACCTGTAACTGGATTGATAACCTCATCCAAGGTCAAACCAACGGCAATCTTAGCAGCCAATTTGGCAATCGGGTAACCTGTTGCCTTAGACGCAAGGGCTGACGAACGGGATACACGAGGGTTTACTTCGATGACATAGTACTTGAAGCTGTGTGGATCAAGGGCTAGCTGAACATTACATCCACCTTCAATTTTGAGAGCGCGGATAATGCTCAAGCTCGCATCACGAAGCATTTGGTTTTCATAATCTGACATGGTTTGCGCAGGGGCAAATACAATGGAATCCCCTGTGTGAATCCCAACTGGGTCAAAGTTTTCCATGTTACAAACAACGAGAGCATTGTCAGCTGAGTCGCGCATCACTTCGTATTCGATTTCCTTGAAGCCAGCAATGGAACGTTCAATCAAACATTGGGTAACAGGTGACAATTTCAACCCATTTTCAGCGATTTCACGCAATTCTTCCTCATTGGCACACATACCACCACCAGTACCACCAAGGGTAAAGGCTGGACGGACAATGACTGGGTATCCAATTGTCGCTGCAAAGGCAACTGCTTCTTCTACTGTGTTTACAATTTCTGATTCTGGAATTGGTTGATTCAGCTCTTCCATCAACTGTTTAAAGAGGTCACGGTCCTCCGCTTGGTCGATGGCAGATAATTTAGTTCCCAAAAGTTCTACACCAAGCTCATCAAGAATACCATTTTTAGACAATTCCATGGCCATATTGAGCCCTGTTTGACCACCAAGAGTTGGAAGCAAGGCATCTGGACGTTCCTTACGAAGAATACGTGTCACAAACTCAAGTGTAATTGGTTCGATGTAAACCTTGTCTGCAATCTCCTTGTCCGTCATGATGGTGGCAGGGTTTGAGTTAACTAAGACAACCTCATAACCTTCCTCTTTCAACGACAAGCAGGCTTGGGTCCCAGCGTAGTCAAACTCAGCAGCCTGACCAATAATAATCGGACCAGAACCAATCACCATAATTTTTTGAATATCAGTACGTTTAGGCATAGTTTATGATACAAAGCCCGTCAAGAACACAGTGAAAATAGGAAACTCGGTGCAGACGCCTTTAGAGTCAAGACGATGTTTATCTTTTTCACACAGTTCTTAGGGCGTGTTCACTTCCGCGAACAATGTATCTTCTCCTTTCTATTCGGCAGCTCTCAGGTTGCCATTAAATAAATTCTCCGACGAGCTTTTACTCGTTCTTAGTTTGATTGTTTAAAAGCTTCCATCATCTCGATAAACTCATCGAAAAGGTAGCTTGCATCATGAGGACCAGGGGCTGCATCTGGGTGGTATTGAACAGAGAAAGCAGGTTGGTATCTGTGACGCACACCTTCAACTGACTTATCGTTGATTTCTTCATGGGTGATAATCAAATGCTCTGGCAAATCCTCACGGCTAACTGCATAACCGTGGTTTTGGCTGGTGAAGTCTACTCGTCCTGTTGCAATTTCACGTACCGCATGGTTGAAGCCACGGTGACCAAATTTCATCTTGTAGGTGTTAGCACCGTTTGCCATAGCAAAAAGTTGATGCCCCATACAAATACCAAAGATTGGAATTTTCCCTTGCACACCACGAATCATATCCAATGCCTGTGGAACGTCTTCTGGGTTACCTGGCCCATTTGACAACATAACTCCGTCAGGATTAAGATGAAGAATTTCTTCAGCCGTTGTTGAATAAGGAACAACCGTCACGTTACAGTTGCGTTTAGAAAGTTCACGTAGGATTGAGTGCTTGAGACCAAAGTCCACTAGCACCACGCTCAAACCAACTCCCGGAGCTGGATATGAAGTTTTCGTAGAAACCTGTTTGATATTGTCTGTCGGCAAAACTGTCGCTTGGAGCTGGTCTGTCACATGGTCCATGCTGTCCCCAACATGGGTCAAGGTTGCTCGCATGGTACCATGCTTACGGATAATCTTGGTAAGGGCACGCGTATCAATCCCTGAAATACCAGGAATTTTCTTGGCTTTCAAAAATTCATCCAAGGTCATTTGATTTCGCCAGTTGCTAGCTCTACGTGCTTCTTCGAAAACAACCACTCCCTTACAAGTTGGAATAATGGATTCGTAATCATCACGGTTAATTCCATAATTTCCTACCAAAGGATAAGTAAAGGTCAAGATTTGTCCATTATAAGACTGGTCTGTAATGGATTCTTGGTAGCCGGTCATCCCTGTATTAAAGACGATTTCGCCTGTTACATCAATATCTGCTCCGAAGGCCTTACCTTCAAAAACTGTACCATCTTCTAATACTAGAAGTCTTTTTGTCATATTTTCACCTCTCGTGGACGCTCACTGGCGTCTTTTAACGTCTTGTGTTTTAGTTGGCGTTTCTACTCGCCAGTACGGATTCTAAGATTGCCATTCGAACAAAGACACCATTGGTCATTTGTTGGACAATTCGTGATTTTGGTGCTTCAACCAAGTGATCTGCGATTTCCACATCACGATTGACTGGGGCTGGATGCATAAGGATTGCTGTTTCTTTCAAACGGTCATAACGTTCTTGAGTCAAGCCATGTTGGGCATGGTAGTCTTCTTTTGAAAAGACAGCTCCACTATCATGGCGTTCATGTTGCACACGGAGAAACATCATGACATCCACCTGATCAATGATTTCATCAATGGTTACAAACTGTCCATAGTCTGCAAACTCTTGACTTCTCCATTCCTCAGGTCCAGCAAAGAATAGTTCAGCTCCCAAGCGTTTCAAAATCTGCATATTGGATTTGGCAACGCGTGAGTGGTCCAAGTCGCCTGCAATCGCAACCTTAAGACCCTCAAAGTGACCAAATTCCTCATAAATGGTCATCAAATCAAGCAAGCTCTGGCTAGGGTGTTGGCCCGAACCATCTCCACCATTGATGATGGAAGTCGTAATCGTGGGACTCGCAATCAACTCTCTGTAGTAGTCAACCTCTGGGTGACGAATCACACAGACGTCAACTCCTAAAGCAGACAGAGTCAGGATGGTATCATAAAGTGTCTCACCCTTATTAACTGAACTGGTCTTCACATCAAAGTCAAGTCGTTCCAATCCCAATTTAATCTCTGCCACTTCAAAGGACTTATGCGTCCGTGTGGAATCTTCAAAGAAAAGGTTGGAAACAATCGGGTGGTTTTCATAGGGAAGCTGAGCTCCGTTTTTAAACTCAATTCCTCTCTTGATCAATTTCATCACTTGATCGACAGTGAGGTCTTCCATTGACACCACATGGTTCAATGCTTGTTGATTTTCTGACATGGCTACTCCTTTAGCTTTCTAAGCTTCTTCAGTAATCAGAACTCTATCTTGGCCATCAAGTTCTGCCATCTCTACGATGATTTCTTCAGAACGACTGGTTGGGATATTTTTTCCAACGTAATCTGGACGGATTGGCAATTCTCTATGTCCACGATCGACTAAAACTGCTAAACTCACGCGCGCAGGACGACCATGACCGACAATATTATCAATAGCAGCGCGGATGGTACGGCCTGTATAAAGAACATCATCCACCAAGATAACTTCACGGTCTGTCACATCAACAGAAACCAAAGAAGTATCTTCTCCACTTTTAACATCGTCACGGAAAGGTTTCGTATCCAATTCCACAACAGGAACTGAAAGGTTTTCTAGTTGCTCCAAACGTTCTTGGATACGGTGGGCGATAAAGACACCACGAGTTTTAATACCAGCCAAGACGATTTTATTCAAATCTTTGTTACGTTCGATAATCTCATAGGTAATACGCGTAATCGCTCGTTTGACGGTCAATTCGTCTACAACTTCTTTTGTCTTCATGACAAACCTCCAAAAAGAAAAGTCTCCTTAAACAAGGAGACTTGAAATGTATCGCCAAGCGAGCCCTACTGCAAACAGTATAGACTTCACCCTTCTACTTTATCACGCTCCTTGCCTGCCTCACGGGACAGGTTTAAAGGAATATTTAGTTATCAATTACTATAGCACAAAGCATGGTTAAAATCAAGCAAAAACTTTTGATGTTCCATCTTACAAATTGCTAAAATCATATAATTGTGGGTACTGGTCACATTCTGGATTTTTAGGATGACAGATGGCTCTTCCAAAATAAATCATGGCCTGATGGGCTGCTAGCCACTGCTCCGGTGGCAAGATATCCATGACCCGCTTTTCCACCTCAAGTGGCGTAGCTGATTTTTTGACGATATCGTGGTGCTTACAAATACGCTCCACATGAGTATCAACTGCAAAGGCTGGAATCCCAAAGCCCACACTCATAACTACATTGGCCGTCTTGCGACCAACACCTGCTAGACTTTCTAATTCCTCACGTGTCTGAGGAACTTGACCATCAAAATCGTCTAATAGTTGTTGGGCGCATTTTTTAAGGAATTTAGCCTTATTCCGATACAGTCCCAAGCGAGAAATGTGCGAAGCAATCTCATTCTCTGTCGCCACAGACATGGCTTGTGGTGTTGGAAAGGCAACAAAGAGACCTGGTGTTGCCTTATTTACCGCTGCATCCGTCGTCTGGGCTGACAACATGACCGCAACCAGGAGTTCAAAATGATTGGTAAAGTCAAGACTAGGCTTGGCATCTGGGAAGAGAGCGATAATTTCTTCTAGCACCTTTCGTGCTCGTTTTTTTGACAAGACCATTATTCGTCTCCGTCAAATAGTCCTTGCAAGCCAGCAAAAGGACTGTTTTCTTCTTTCTTGACTGCTTGTTGAGCTTGGTATTCTTCCTCTGTCATGATTTGCCAGTCATTTCCTGAAACAAAACCTTGCCCCGCCTCTTCTTCAGCCGTCAAAACCTTGATAGGGATATTGAGCAGGATATTGTCTGATACGCTCTCAGCAAGGTCAAGTTCTCCATTTTCGATAGGCAAGACCAAATCATCGTCTAGAACCTCTTGATCTAACTGGTTGGTTGCGCCTTCCATGAAAACTTCTGTGACTGGATAAGATTCAGCTAACTCAACTGGCTCCATACTACGACTTGAAGCAAGGACAATAGTGTAAGATAGTTGATAATCTAAGAAATACATACGATCTTCATACTGTACTTTCCCAACAGCAAGGATATCTTTCACATCTAAGATTTCTTGATTGCGTGCACGCAAGTCTGCGACTAAGTCTAAACTTTGTTCAAAGTGCAGGCCTTCAGACTGCTTGCGAATCTCTTGAATATTTAATTTCATACTTCCTCCATAAAGATTTACTCTCTTGATTATACCATGAAAAGGCTACAAATCAGCCCACCAAACTTTGTAATTAAAATTGAATTTTTTAATATGTTTATCACTATATTTTTTAGTAATATACTATAGGAAAGAATACATGATAGCAAGGAGGATGCTCACATGGAAGACAAATTTTGAGATTTTATAGCTTGAAATTTCCAGTTTTCTGTTGACAAAATTTCCTTAAAGGTATAGGATAAAGGTACTAATACTCGGAGGTAAGGGAGACATGAACAACTAAGTCTATCAAATAAAGAACCTTTATTTAGTAGATCTTGTTTTTGTCTCTTTTTGTGTGCTCTTTTTATACTAGATTTTCTAGTATCTTGTCCTCATTGAAAATCAAAAAACTAGAAAGCTATGCTCCTCTTGGGTTGGGTTAGGCAGCTTCAGCTAGTTTGACGAGCTTTTCAACGAGTATAATAGAGTTTTGGACAGTGACTTTGGGCTCTACTAGATAAAGTAGAGCTTTTTGTTATGCACTATAGACATTCTAGAAAGGGCAACAATATGATAAAAATCAATCATCTGACCATCACACAAAACAAAGATTTACGAGACCTTGTATCTGACCTAACCATGACTATCCAAGACGGGGAAAAGGTTGCTATTATTGGTGAAGAAGGAAATGGTAAATCGACTTTACTACGAGCTTTAATGGGGGAAGCATTACCTGATTTTACTATCAAGGGCGACATCCAGTCTGACCTTCAATCACTGGTATACATTCCTCAAAAACTCCCTGAAATCCTGAAAAATAGAACTCTACACGACTACTTCTTTTTGGATTCTGCTGATTTAGACTACAGTATTCTTTATCGTTTGGCGGAGGAGCTGCACTTTGATAGCGACCGTTTTGCTAGCAACCAAGAAATTAGCAGCCTATCAGGGGGCGAAGCTTTGAAAATTCAGCTCATACACGAGTTAGCAAAACCCTTTGAAATCCTATTTTTAGATGAACCTTCAAATGACCTAGACCTTGAGACGGTTGATTGGCTAAAAGGTCAGATTCGCAAGATTAGGCAAACTGTTATTTTCATTTCCCATGATGAAGACTTTCTTTCTCAAACGGCAGACACTATTGTCCACTTGCGACTGGTCAAGCATCGGAAAGAAGCGGAAACGCTAGTCGAGCATTTAGACTATGATCGCTATAGTGAGCAGAGAAAGGCTAATTTTGCCAGACAAAGTCAGCAAGCTGCTAACGACCAGAGAGCCTATGACAAAACCATGGAAAAACATCGCCGAGTTAAGCAAAATGTAGAAACTGCACTTCGAGCAACTAAAGACAGTACTGCCGGTCGCCTATTGGCTAAAAAGATGAAAACTGTTCTCTCTCAAGAAAAACGCTTTGAAAAGGAAGCTCAGTCCATGACCCAAATGCCACTTGAAGAGGAACAAATCAAACTTTTCTTTTCAGACATCCAACTATTACCATCTTCTAAAGTTTTAGTCCAACTGGAAAAAGAAAATTTGTCCATTGGCGAGCGTATTTTAGCTCAGGAGTTACGACTAACGGTCCGTGGTCAAGAAAAAATTGGTATCATCGGCCCAAATGGTGTTGGAAAATCAACTCTGTTAGCCAAGTTTCAACAACTGCTCAGCGCCAAAAGAGAAATATCGCTTGGTTTTATGCCACAAGATTACCATAAAAAACTACAATTGGATCTATCTCCAGTAGCCTATCTCAGCAAAACTGGGGAAAAAGAGGAACTACAGAAAATCCAATCTCACCTAGCCAGTCTCAATTTCAGCTATCCAGAGATGCATCACCAAATCCGCTCCTTATCTGGCGGACAACAAGGTAAACTCCTACTTTTGGATTTAGTGTTGCGCAAACCAAACTTTCTCCTTCTGGATGAACCCACACGAAACTTTTCTCCCACTTCTCAACCCGAAATCAGAAAACTCTTTACCACTTATCCAGGCGGTCTCGTCACTGTTTCGCATGACCGTCGTTTCTTAAAAGAAGTTTGCTCGATCATCTATCGTATGACAGAACACGGTTTGGAGGTAGTTAATTTAGAAGATTTATAAACAAAAAGAAACCTAAAGAATTGTTGGAAAAACAATCTTTAAAATACGACTACAATGTTTATTTTTAATAAATTGATTACTATAGATTAAGTTTGGGACAAATTTTATAATATTCATACTCATGAGGATAATTCTTTGCTTTGGAGCACTATTTAAACATTATAATCAGTGATAAATCTTATGTTCACAGTCAAGTCAATCATTTCTTTCACAGTCATTCATAAGCAACTCTAAGTAATACTCAATGAAAATCAAAGAGCAAACTAGGAAGCTAGCCGCAGGTTGCTCAAAGCACTGCTTTGAGGTTGCGGATGAAACTGACAAAGTCAGTAACCATATATACGGCAAGGTGAAGCTGACGTGGTTTTGAGAGATTTTCGAAGAGTATAACCAGATAAAAACTCACTTCAAAATAGAAAAAAACGAGCACTTCCTCTTTTGGAAATGCTCGTTTTCTTATCTTGCCATGGTTTATAATTACAATGAGAAATAGGAAACAGCCTTGAATGGGAAAATCTCCTAGATCTACGACCACAAACTTTTTTATTCTACTGGTTTTTCTTGATTTCCAGTACTTGTTGGAGATTCTGTTGTTTCCTTTTCTGGAACTGATTCAGCAGATCTAGAATCTGTTGCGTTACTTTGTTTGTTTTCGTCGCTAGCAGTTTCACTGTTAGATTCTGCAGCTGCGTTTGGTTGGTTCTCAACACTTGTCTTATCACCATTTGCCTCGGCATTTGTTGCTGGAGTTGCTTCTTCACTTGCACTTGATTTTGACTTAATTTCTTGATTCAAGACCAGAATAGCTTTTGTCAATTCAAGTAAAGCAGCCTTATCTTTACTCTTGGCAGAAAGTTGATCTAGTAGAGCATCCACCTTATCAAAGTCTGCATCAGAACCCTTATTGTTTTCTAAATAAGCGTGAAGTGACATGAGAATATCGTAGAGTTTTTGATAGAGTACAAGTGTCTGAGGATCTTGCTCAGCATTTTCCTTCTCTTGTTGAAGAGCGCTGGCGATGCGAGTCAAGACATCTTTCACCTGACTGTTTACTTCATCCAAGTCTGCATCAACCTTGTTTGTAGCAGCTTTGAGATTTTCTACTTCTTCTGCCAAGGATTGTCTGATGCCTTCTTCTTGGATTTGCTCTAAGAGTTGAGTTGCCTTGCTCAAAAGACTTTCTACTTGTTCCTTGCTGACATGATTGACATGCTCTTCAGGCATAAAGTCTCCATACAATTCTTTCAAGAAGCCATAAATAGCTGTCTTGGCACTTTGATTATCTACTTTTTCAGTATCTAGAACTGTTTGACTTGATTTTGCAGTAGTTGGTTGAGATTTCAAAGCTTCTTCCACTTCTTGTTTTGCTTGATAGATGCTTGGGAATAATTTGTTCAATTCTGCTGCCTTAAGGAAGGATTGAGATTGATACAAGGTCCAAGTCAACTGAGCTACTTTGTTTCGAAGTTCATCACTCAAACGACCGTCATTGACATGTTCATAGAAATACTTAATGTACTCAACAGTTGTGACCCCTGTTCGGTCATTAAAGTCTTGCAAGGCTTGAAGTTGTGATTCAACCGCTGCTAAACCAGCCTCATCTTTAGCTAACTTAGCTTCTTGGAGTCGAACGAGTAGGTCTTTCTTAGGAAGTCCATAAGAGTCTGTATCCAGTGTGTTGATTTTATCAATCAAGGCCTGATATTTCTTATCTAGAGCGCTTGTTTTAACAGGCTTGACACTTTCATCAATATGGATATATTGCTTATCAAAGAGATCAAGTGTTGCAAGATAACCCGCTGTAGAGTTAGTTGCCAGTTTCTTCATGTTTTCAGTAAACTGACCTAAGGCTAACTCAATCTGTCTTTGTGCAATAGGCTTGTCTTTGTAGATGCTTCTGCTTTCAGCTAGAAGTTGGTCTACTTTTGCCAAAACTACCTTCTCATCAAAAGCTCCAGGTTGATAGTTGGATTGGAGAGCTGGAATTTTATTTTTCAAAGCCACTTCATAGCCCTTCGTTTGAACCTTGATGTAGTGATTGTGGTCACCATGAGGGATCACAAAACTACCATTTTCTACCTGCAAACTATAGGGAGATACACCATCACGTAAGGCAGTCGTATAAAGTTCATTTAGAAAATCAAGTTCTGGATTTCCAGTTTGAAGAGGAATCCGAACGTGTTCCTTACGTACAGCATAGGGATGGATATGAGTTGGATCGTAGGCTTGGTCTGGATTTCCAAAGACAAAGAATCCGTTTGAAATCCTAATAGCTTCAAGTGGAACTCCGTATGTTTTAGAAATATAAGCAATTTTTTCTTCATCACTAGCATCTCTTGAGAAAGACTCTACCGTTTTAGCAAGAGGTTTTACAGGCTCTGCATCATGATGTGTTTTCAAATGATCCTGAGCTGCCTTAATTTGCTCCGCTGTCAAGTCCTTCTTGAAGAAATAATGATTGTGGTCTCCGTGACTCATGACAAATCCTTGCTCATCCTCACTAATGACGCGATCGGCATCAAATCCATGATCATGGCCTTCATCATGATGGTGTCCATGATGATCTTCGTCGTGATCGGCATCATGTGCTGGTGTTGTTGTATTTGCCCCTTTCAAGTGGTCTTGCGCAGCCTTAATTTGGTCTGCTGTCAAATCCTTCTTGAAGAAGTAATGATTGTGATCACCGTGACTCATGATAAAACCTTGCTCATCTTCAGCAATAATACGATTAGCGTCAAAGCCGTGACCATCTTCTTCATGTTCCTCATGTGAAGTTCCTGGATTGATTGGAAGTGATGGCGAAGGTGTTGCTAGACCGTTGCTCGGAAGAGTCGGTTGACCAATTTGATTCGCCTTAAGGATGTAATGGAAATGATCACCATGTCTTACAATATAAGCTGTAGCCGTCTCTTCAACGATATCTTTTGGATTAAAAATATAACCATCAGATGCTGAAGAGAGTTCCTTACTTGTCGTTGAAGAAGAAGGATTGCTTGAAAGACTTCCTAGACTAGACGCTACTTTATTAGGTTTTTCATTTGTAGAAACTGTAGAACCAGTTCCACCGATAGGCACCATTCTAGCAATCTTTTCTTCTAAAGCAGAGAGCTTGCTGTAAGGAATAAAATGATAATGGTCGCCATGCGGAATCGCAACTCCATTTGGTGTACGGCTGATAATCTTAGCAGGATCAAAGACCAGACCATCTGATTCACTGTAACGTTGGTCGCTAGGTAAATCATAGAGTTCTTTCAATAGACTTTGGAGATTGTCAACTTTGCTTTCTGGCTTGCTAGTTGATTCTTTTCCTATAGCTTGATTAGTATTGTCACTAGCTGTTGAAGAATAGCTTAACTGGCTCGGTTGCGTATTTTTGCCTGCTAGATGAGCTTTTGCTGCTGCTAATTCACTAGCAGATAAATCACTTTTTGGAATGTAGTGATAGTGTCCTCCGTGAGGAACGATATAAGCATCACCCGTATCTTCAATAATATCAGCTGGATTAAAGACATAGCCATCATCTGTCGTATAGCGTCCCTGAGACCTTGCTACAGCAACATCAGAGCTGACATTCTCCTTATCTTTGACATGTTCTTGTTTTTGACGGTTGATTTCATCTTTGGTTCGAACATTATCAGCATGAGCTACATCTTTCAAATAGACATAATATTTTCCATCGACCTTGATAATATAGCCACCCTTAACCTCGTTGACAATATCTCCATCCTTAAGTTGGTAGTTTGGATCCTTCATCAGAAGTTCTTCACTAAAGAGGGCATCATAAGGAACTTTCCCGTTATAGTAATGATAGTGATCACCGTGTGACGTCACATATCCCTGATCTGTAATCTTAATAACAATTTGCTCGGCCTGAATTCCTTCTTTTTGGCTGACCTGATCTGGTGTCAGGTTTTCAGTTTTCTGACTTGACTGACTGCCATCCACATAAGAGACACGATTATTGTCCTTATCTTCCTGCGAGCGATGCTGATTTAGCGCATAAGCACATAGACTCAAGGACACGATAACAGCTGATCCGACTGCTATATACTTTTTACTGAATTTCATAAATTCCTCATTTCAATAAATGATGAAGCTTTTTCTTAACTTCTTTTTCTCGGTTAAACAGTTTTTTCTAAACTGGTTATTTAACCAATTAATTAACCAGTAAATAGTTTACCTTTTTTAAGCTTATCTGTCAAGATTTTTATATCATTTTAAAAAATAAAAGCCAGTATTGCTACTGACTCTTACATCATTTTGATTTAATAGGATAAACTTATGCTTCTGGTTTCGTCGTTACTGACTCACTCCCTTTTAACAAAGCAAGTAATTTTTCTACTTCTACCATGATACCATTATTATCCATGGTTTGGAGACTCAAGTTATTTCGTAAACCAGCTAGGGTTTCAGTCGCATTGGCTTTCAAACTAGCATCCGTTACTTTAGCAAGTAAAGCTTCTGCTTCTTTGAGTTTGGCTTCTACTTTCTCAGTCTCTACTTGAGGGACTTCTGGCTCAGCAGGTGTTTCCTCTACTGGCTCTTCATCTGCTTTGAAGTTCTTATTTGGATCTTCACTGTGGTCTTTCTTACCTAAGACATGCTCGCTGGCATTACCCCATCCATCATTAGAATGTGGACGTTCGTCAGGATGTTCAACATAATACTTAATCGTCGCAAATAAGTCTTCCAAGGTATAACCATTTGGAGCCTTGTATGAATGATCATCAAACCAAGCGAATTTAATATTATGGTAATGATCCTTATGAGGAATGATTAAATTACCATTTTTTATCTCAACTGTATGCTCAACCATGTATGGAAGTCGAACAAGTGGAATTCGTTTCTCCCCTTTTACACGATTGTAAATAGCGGCTGCACTATCTCCAGTTGGATTTGCTTGAGCATCTGCATCTGGAGATGGAGGTAGGATTCCTTTTTCTTTAGTATAGGCTTGAGCGGCTGCTTTTTCCTTATCAGAAAGACTGTCTTTTCCAATCCAGTGACTATGACCCATATGAGGCGTTACATAGGCATCTCCTTCATCACTGATAATATCATGTTCGTCAAAAATGTAGCCATCTGAGGTTGTATACTTATCAGCTAATTGTGCAATACGGACTTCGTTTTCGGTATATTCAATTTGAGAATTTGGCTTACCAAGACGTTCTGGATGGGTAATTGGTGCTAGGAATGCCAATAAATCATCTACTAATTTTCCTTTATTAGAAGATTCATCATTCAAACGTTCTGCTAATTTGTCTAAAACCTGGAAATCAGAAGTACGACCCTTATTTTCAGACAAGGCTTTATGAGCCTCGGCCAATAAATTATATGCTTTATCATAAAATTCTTGATCACGAGGAGCGACATTTTCTTTCTTCGCAACTAGGGCATGTGTCTCTTGAGTTTTCTTAGACAAGAGATTTTCAATAGCGTCAATCTTATCCTTAGCCAAGTCTTTAGCTAGAACATAACGACTGACTCCCTTATCCTCGAAAATATAACCGTCACCAACTTTTCTAACAACCTGGTTGACATCAAGTTCAGTCGGTTTATTTTCCACTGGTGCTAGAGGTTTGGTAGTAGGAGCTGGCTTCAGAGGAGTAACACTTGGCAAGACACCGCCATTTTGTCCCTTAACAACTATCATACGAGCCAATTTTTCTTCCAGCGGTGACATTTGTGAATAAGGAATAAAGTGATAATGGTCTCCATGAGGCACTGCAACACCGTTAGCTGTACGTTTGATAATTTGTGCCGGATCAAAGACTAAGCCATCCGATTCCACATGTCGTTCTGACAAAGGTTTGGCATACAATTCACGTAAAAGTGTTGGAATATCTTCCCCTTGATTTTGATGATAAGTTGGAGTGACAGTCAGATTTGGAGTCTCTGGCAAACTTGGTTGAGTTGGTTTAGCATTATCACTACTTGGTTTACTTGAACTTATAGCAGAATGTGAGCCCTGTTTACCATTCCAATAAGCTTGAGCAGCAGCTAATTCTCCTGCTGACAAATCACTCTTAGGTATATAGTGGAAATGATTGCCGTGAGGGACAACAAAAGCATCACCTGTATCTTCAATCACATCTGTCGGATTAAAGACATACCCATCATCCGTTGTATAAGCGCCTCCAGTTCCTCGATTCGGTGCCGGCGTATTGAGATTAAAGTTTGGTTTAATGGTTGAACTTGGTGTTGAACTTGTTTTCTCAGGACTGCTTGGTTTCGTATTATCAGCATGACCTTGAACTGGCTGACCTCCAATTGGCAGATTTCGAGCCAATTTTTCTTCCAAAGCAGACATTTGTGAATAAGGGATAAAATGGAAATGATCTCCGTGAGGCACTGCCACACCATTTGCAGTACGTTTGGTAATCTGTGCTGGATCAAATACTAATCCATCAGACTCCACGTGTCGTTGGCTAAGTGGCAAAGCGTATAATTCTTGAAGGAGACTATCCAAGTCCTCATTTTGACTTTCAGAATCTGTTGCAGGATTTTGAGGTGTCTCAGCTTGACTCGTTCTGGCACTAAATCTTGTTTCAGCTCTGCTTGAACGGTATTCAACCGTACTTAATTGACCGCCTTTTCCAGATAAGAAGGCTTGGGCAGCGGCTAATTCACTAGCAGACAAGTCACTCTTAGGAATATAGTGGAAGTGATTGCCATGAGGTACGATATAGGCATCACCCGTATCTTCGATGATATCAGATGCATTGAAGATATACCCATCATCCGTTGTATAACGTCCTTGGGCTCTGGCTGCAGCAACAGCATTATCTGTACTTGCATTATGATTATGACTATGTTCCTGCTTCTGACGTTTAATCTCTTCTTTTGTCCGAATATTGTCCGCATGGGCCGCATCTTTAAGGTAAACATAGTATTTCCCGTCTACTTTAATCACATAGCCACCCTTAATTTCATTGACAATATCTGAATTCTTCAACTGATAATTCGGATCTTTCATGAGGAGTTCTTCACTGATGATGGCATCATAAGGAACCTTCCCATTATAGTAATGATAATGGTCTCCATGAGAGGTCACATAGCCTTGATCCGTAATCTTGATAACAATTTGTTCGGCGTTGATTCCCTCTCTCTTACTGACTTCGTCTGGTGTCAAATTTTCTGCCTTTTGACCAGCCTGATCACCATCTATATAAGCAATTCGATTAGACTCTTTCTTAACTTGACCAGCTTGATACCGTCCAAGCTCATAGGAACAAACACTTAGGGCAAGGACTGCCACTGAACCTGCTACATATTTTTTATTGATTTTCATTCTTTCCTCATTTCAATTCTTCTGCTAGAACACTCATATTTTCTTCAAGGTTTTCTAGATAAGTCTTGTCATTTTGTGGGTCTGCTTCTAAAGGATTTAGAGTTTTAAGACCCACACCTGTTGATTTGACAAGAGTTCCAGCTACTTTTGAAGAAGCGTTACTTTCTGTAAAAATTGTCTTAACCTTATAAGTTTTAACAAATTCCTGAATTTCAGTTAGTTGTCTTGGACTTGGTTCTTGTTCAGGAGAGATACCTGCAATACCCAATTGATTAAGTCCAAATCGCTTAGCTAGATAAGAAAAGGCTGTATGTTGTGTTACAAAGGTTTTCTGACTCGCTTTTTCAAATTTAGGTTGGAATTTCTTAGTCAATTCCTGAGCTTTTTTGATAAAGACTTGCGCATTTTTCTGGTAAGTTTCTTTATGCTCACTATCCACCTCTGAAAGTTTGTCAGCGATAATTTGCGCTTCTTCGCCAGCTTTTTCTGGATCTAGCCATGTGTGAGGGTCATAGAGCGTTTTTTCATCAACACCATCTCCTGCTTCCACATCTTCTAACCCTGGGACGCGGTCTAATGTCATTCCTTCAGAAGCCTCTAAAACCTTAACTTTGGATTTTTTAAGATTGGGATCCAGACTTCCTGCCCAAGATTCGAGCGTATGAGAATGATAAACAAAGACGTCTGCATCATAGATGGCCGCTATATCATTTGCTGAAGGTTCAAAGGAGTGAATACCGCTACTTGACTGAATCATTCGAACATCATTCAAGTCACCAGATACTTCCTTTACCATAGCGTATATAGGATAGAAACTAGTCACAATTTTCATCCCTTTCCCTGTCTGGCTTTCCTTTTGACCACAAGCCCCTAAACACAAAAGAAAGACACTTAACAATACTAAAAATAAACTTTGTTTTTTCATGGATAACCCCTTAACTATTTAATTAACTGGTAAACATTCTACTCCTAAAAATTTAATCTGTCAAGCTATTTTTAGAAAAATTTTGAAATTTCTTTCACATATAAAAATCTGCTGAGTTTCAAAAACTCAACAGATTCTCACTTTATACTTATACTCAATGAAAATCAAAGAGCAAATTAGGAAGCTAGCCGTAGGTTGCTCAAAACACTGTTTTGAGGTTGTAGATAAGACTGACGAAGTCAGCTCAAAACATGTTTTTGAGGTTGTAGATGAAACTGACGAAGTCAGTAACAATACATACGGCAAGGCCAAGCTGACGTGGTTTGAAGAGATTTTCGAAGAGTATTATTCTTCTATGGTAGAATGCTTATAGGCATAAGTGAAGTAAATAATACTTCCTACTAACAACGCAACTAGGAAAGCAATCCAAGTTTCCATATTATACTGCAACATAAAGGATAAACAAATGATGATTGATAAAATCGGTAACAAAGGTACAAATGGTGTTTTAAATTCGCCCGCTTTGGGCATTCCTTTTTCTTTCCGTAAACGAATCAAGCCGTAAGCAAGCATCATCAAGTAGGCCAAGGTACAAATGTTTAAGAAGGCTGCGATACTGGCTAGTGGGAATATTCCTGCTGCTACTGCTGAAGCTAGACCTGTTAAAATAGTAGCATTTTTGGGTACCTTACTTGTCTTTGTTAGTTCTTTAAATACAGCAGGCATTAAGCCATCACGCGCTAAACTGTAAATCATACGCGATAGGGCATAGGTCATCGAGATACAAACCGTAATCAAGGTCAAGATAGCCACCAATGACACATAGTTGGCTGCCCAACTAATTCCAATGCTACGAAGAGCAAAGGCAACGGCATCGTCGACATTTAGATGACTATAGTGAACCACACCAGTCAAGACAAGCGTCACCAAGGCATAGAGAATAGTTACGATTGAAAGCGATAAGACAATCCCTCTAGGAATATTTTTTTGAGGAGTCTTGACTTCATCTACAGCCATAGAGATGGATTCAAATCCCAAAAAACCGAAGAACATCAAGGATGCACCAGCCATAATACCAGTACTAGCACCATAGATTTGTCCAAAACCATACGGAGCAAAATTACTCCAGTTATCAAGTTTGATATGCCAGATTCCTACTAAAACAAAGAGAGCCAAAGCGGAAAATTTCAAAATAACTAGAATTGAATTAAAGCGTAAGGCTGCTTTAGCATTGAGTAAAACAAGTGAGGTCACCAAGACCAAGACAAGAATAGGCAATAAATCAACAAATGTCCCTGCTTGAGGATTAAAGGTCCCATTTAAAGCCTGAGGAAGGGCTATCCCGTATTGAGAGAGCAAGCCTTTAAAATAAGCTGCCCACCCCGAAGCTACGCCTGATATGGCTGTCATGAACTCCATCATGGTTAACCAACCAGCCAACCAAGCAGGGAATTCTCCTAATATAGCATAGAGATAGCTGTAGGCACCACCTGTAGCAGGTACTCGCGAAGCAAATTCTGCAAAAAAGAGGGCTGATAATCCCACACACAAGGCAGAAATGACGATTGAAATCACTAGGGCTGGACCAGCAAGCGTTGCAGCTGCAGTACCTGTAATTGTAAAAACACCTGTACCAACCATGGCTCCGATACCCAGCAAAATCAAATCCCATAACTTCAAATGCCTGTGCATCTCTGTTTTATCCAAACTAATATTCTTTGTTCTAAATATATTCATCTTTGACTCCAAAATAAAATGATGATTCTATTTTACCATAAATATAGGATATTTGTGAATATTTATAAAATGTTTTTCTAAAAAAATCTGACTACATATTGTAATCAGATTTTTATCGATTCTAGTTCATTTCTTTAAAGGCTGCTTCCGCATCCGCATTGCTGATAACACCAAATTGAATCTTTCCAATCTTGCCTTGGCTATCAATTAGGTATTCTGTAGGAATGCTTCGAATTTGATAAGCTTGGAAGGTAGTTGCTTTAGTATCATAAAGAACGGGAATATCCTTATAACCTTGATCTTGGAACCATTGTGGGAATTGCTCAACAGTTTTTTCACCTTGAATTCCTGGTGCAATGACACTAAGAATTTCGAAATCGCGATCTGGTTTCGCAGCTAATTCCATCAACTCAGGCATACTTTTCTTACATGGACCACACCATGAAGCCCAAAATTTCAAGTAGACTTTTTTACCCTTATAATCAGATAACTTAACTTCTTTACCATCCATAGATTGCAAGGTAAAGTCTGGAGCCTCTTTTCCAACAGCAATTTGTTGTACAGTAGTTTGTTGTTTTGGCTGTTGTGCTGCTTGAGGCTTTTTAGTCTCTTCCTCACCACAGGCCATCAATACGACTAATGACAAGAGGCTTAAGCCAGCAAACATTACTTTTTTCATCTTTTTCTCCTTTATTCAAAAATTCCAGCTAGAACATTTACTTGTCCTAGTATTAACAAAATTCCCATTAAAATAATGAGGAAACCACCAATTTTCTTTAGTAGCATCATATGACGCTTTATTTTACTAAAATAAGGCATGACTACACCTGAAGCTAGTGCCAAGACTAAGAAGGGAATAGCCATCCCTAGAGTGTAAATAAGAGTATAGATAGCACCTTGCCAAGCGCCATTGCCTCCAGAAGCCGCAAGCGCTAAAACCGAACTCAAAACTGGACCAATACAAGGCGTCCAACCGAAGCTAAAGGTAATACCGAGTAAAAAGGCTGACCAATAACGATTGGCTTCTGATTTCTTAAAAGTTAAGCTTTTTTGAACCTCTAATTTCTTAAAATGAAAAATTTCCATCTGGTGAAGGCCTAAAATGATAATAATCGTACCCATGGTATAGCGAAACCAATTGGCATAGAGAATATTACCAAAGTAACCAGCTCCAAATCCTAGAATAAAGAAAATGAGTGAAATACCTGCGATAAAGCAAAGCGTTCGAATCAAACCTGACCAAGCAACTTTTCTACCAAATAAAGAAAAGCTTTTTGCACTTTCTTGATCATCCAGCAAAATTCCAGTATAAACTGGTAACAGAGGAAAAATACAAGGGGAAAAGAAAGACAAGACCCCTGCTAAAAAAACTGAGATTGAAAATACTAGCGTTTCCAATAAAGAACCAACTTTCTTAAGAATTTAAACCTATTGTACTATAAATATTAAAATTTGTATCAAGTTTGCTACGGTTAACTGTTTTTGTCATTATATTATATGAAACAAACTCTTTAATAGTACACTATATTTTCTAAAACATTGTTAGAAATTGATTTGAATTTCTCAATCAAGTTGTTCAGTTTTTTCATTTCACTATAGATAAAAGAAAAAATTGAAGAAAATTGTCCAAAGAGCCACTTTTTCTTCAATCTGTTTTTAATTATTTTAATAAGTTCCTTCTTCACCTTGGCTAGTCAAGATAACAGGACCATCTTTCGTAATCACGAATTGGTGTTCATACTGGCATGACAATCCACCGTCGATGGTCTTGTGCGCCCAACCAGTCTTCATATCTGTATCGATTTCCCAATCGCCTGTATTGATCATTGGTTCAATTGTCAAGACCATTCCTTCACGGAGACGGAGTCCACGACCTGCAATACCATAGTTAGGAACCATTGGTTCTTCGTGCATAGTTGGTCCAACACCATGACCAACCAAATCACGCACTACCCCGTAACCACGATTTTCAGCGTATTCTTGAATAGCCGCACCGATATCACCGATACGATTTCCAACGACAGCTTGCTCGATCCCCTTATACATGGCTTCTTTGGTTACATCCATCAAATTTTTCACTTCTTCGGATGGTGTACCTACAGCGTAAGCCCAACATGAGTCTGCTAGACCACCAGAATAGCTCTGAGTGTATTTTTTCATTTGCTCAACATTGTTGAAGTTTAATTTTGAGACATTCAAATCAGATTTGGCAATTGGACCTCCCAAAACCATATCCACTTTGAGCAAATCACCATCTTTCAAGATATAGTGACGAGGGAAAGCGTGAGCTACTTCATCGTTAAGAGAACAGCAAGTAGCATAAGGGTAGTCCATCATAGCACCATCAACCCCAATCTGAAGTGGAAGGAAATTTTCTTCCTTACAACGACGGCGAACGTATTCTTCAACTTCCCACATATCTACGCCAGGCTTAATCAAATCACGTAAGCCGATATGAATACTTGCAAGGAAATCACCAGCCTTGTCCATAGCTTCGATTTCACGAGCTGATTTTAATGTTATCATCTTTTCTCCTAGTTTCTAATTAATTTTAACAGTCACATTTGCTTTTGAAACAATCTGATGACCATGATAAATATCGTAGTCAATAATAGCTGATCGTCTCGTATGATGGATAATGCGTGCTTGAATGCGCAATATATCATCAATCTGAACAGCCTGTAAAAAGTAGATCAGCATCTGCTCGATAATGAGATTGCGACCACTATTCACAACTAAATCTTGGGTCATATGAGTCAAGATTTCTGCCAATACACCATTAGCCAAAACTCCGTTTTTCTCAAGCATAAAGGGCTCAACTGTAATGACGACTTCATCATGGTGATAAGAGAGTTTTTGTCCAATCTGCTCAGAAAAAGTTGGTAGAGCAGAAACTTGGGAACGGCTCATCTTCTCCATGACATCTCGTCGTGTCACAACTCCAAGCAAGGTTTGATTATTCCGAACAACCGGTACCATTTCAAAGTCTTCAGCAATCATCCGTTGACTGACATTGGCAATATTCGTTGATAAACCAACTAAAAATAGACTACGCGACATGACCTTGTCAATTGTGGTACTTGGTGATTTATCACCAGCGTCTCTCATGGTTACAACTCCAACAACAACCTGATGTTGGTTAATCACTGGAAAACGACTGCTACGATTCTTACGAACTAAGTCCAAATAATCTTTAACGGTGTCGGTCTCTCTCAGAAAACCATACTCATGACTCGGACGATAAAGTTTCTCAACTGTCAGAATATCCGTCTTAATTTGAACATTTGACAAGGCTTTATTGATCATGGTTGCAACGGTGAAAGTATCATGCTTGCTTCTCAGAACAGGAATCCCTTTTTGATTTGCCAGTTTAAGAACATCATCATGAACATGAAAACCACCTGTAACTAAGACTGCATTTTCATTTTCAAGCGCTAACAGTTGGATACGGGTACGGTCTCCGACAATCAAAAGCCCTCCATCGTGAAGGTAAGACAAAATATTTTGTTCAGTCATGGCACCGATTGAAAACTTACTAAATTCTCTTTCTAAACCTTCTTGACCAGCCAGAACCTCAGAAGAAGTCACTTCTGCAATTTCATCAAAAGTTAATCTTTCAATAGCAACTTTCTGGGATTTAACGCGAATAGTACCACTTCTTGGTCGAGTCTCCACAATTCCACGGTTTTCAGCTTCCTTGATAGCTCGATAAGCCGTTCCATCACTGACTCCCAGATGGTTGGAAATACTACGAACACTAACCCTCTTTCCGACAGGTAATTCTTCCAAATAGCTTAGAATTTCCTGATGCTTACTCATTGAATTCTCCTTTTACATACCGAAATTCAAGATAATCCCGCATTTTTCTTGTGTAGCGATCACTTCCCTTAAACTGACGGAACAAACTAAATCCAGCCTTAAGAGCAACCTTTTGACTTGCTTCATTTTCGAGGTGGGTAATAATGGACAATTGTTTTAAACCAAATTCCTCAAAAGAAAGTTGGCAAAGTTTTTTAACAATCTCTGTCATAAATCCTTGCGACCAAGCATCTTTTCTCAAAAAATAGCCAAGTTCTGCTTCTTTTTTAATTTCATCTAGCTTCTCAAACTTAATTGAACCAATCATTTTTTCAGTTTTCTTATCACAAATAGCCCATACTCCTAAAGGAACCTTCATAAAATAATTGGCCAGTGCATACTGACTTTCTTCCAGACTTGCCTGAGTTGGGAAAATAAATTGAAGATTTTCTGGATTTGAAGCTATCTGGTGGAAGTCCTGACTATCACTAAAAAAGAAAGGACGCAAATACAAGCGATCCGTTTCAAAAAAAGAAAACATTGCTAATTTGGTCCAAATATTCATAAACACCTCTACGGTTTAATCCTCGACAAGTCTAATATCCGCTCCTAGATTACGTAATTTTTCGATAATATCAGAATAACCACGTAAGATAAACTCGATATTGGTAATTTCAGTTTGCCCCTCGGCCATCAAACCAGCAATAACTAAAGCTGCACCAGCTCTCAGGTCAGTTGCTTTAACACTTGCCCCACGCAAATCACGTCCACCTGTGTACAAAATATGACCATTTGTTGTCGAAATGTCCGCATCCATCTTTGCTAGTTCAAAAACATGATTTACACGTTTTTCGTAAATCGTATCGACAATTGTACCACGACCATTCGCTCTTAGTAAAAGAGGGGTAATCGGTTGTTGCAAATCAGTAGCAAATCCTGGGTAAGGAGCTGTCTTAATATTGATTGCTTTCAAATTAGACTGTTCTTCGACAAAAATGCTATCTTCAGATACAGTCATTCTAACTCCCATTTCTTCCAGCTTAGCAATAAATCCTTCTAGGTGTTCGTAAAGAACATTATTTATACGAATCCCCTTGCCGACTGCAGCAGCTAAAGATATATATGTTCCCGCTTCAATACGGTCTGGAATTACCTGATGACGAGTTCCATGTAATCTGTCAACACCATCAATAATGATGATATTAGTTCCTGCACCGCGGATATGAGCTCCCATATTATTCAAGAGGGTAGCTACATCAATAATTTCAGGTTCACGGGCTGCATTTTCAATAATGGTACGACCATTTGCTTTAACTGCAGCAATCATCGTATTAATCGTCGCACCCACACTAACCGTATCCATGTAAATACTTGCACCATGAAGTCCTGTATCTTTAGCAGATAACTTCATGTTATCTCCCTCGTAGCTAACAGTGGCACCCATAGCTTCAAAAGCCTTAAGGTGTAAGTCAATCGGACGAGGACCAAGATCACATCCACCAGGTAAACCAACTGTCGCTTCACCAAAACGGCCTAAGAGGCTCCCATAAAAATAATAAGATGCACGAAGACTGTTGATTTTTCCATAAGGCATTGGAATATTTTGAACACCTCTTGGATCAATCTCTAACACATCGTCATAACGCTTAACGGTAGCCCCCATTAATTCCATGATTTCAACAAGACTGGCTACATCCGAAATATCTGGAACACAATCCAAAGTCACCACATCATCAGCCAATATAATAGCTGGAATTAAGGCCACAACACTATTTTTAGCACCACTAATAGTGATTTCACCTTGCAGTGGTAATCCACCATTGATAACAATTTTTCTCATTATAAGTTTTTAATACTCTTTCAAGATTTCTAATAAGGTCTTTAAAATAAATTATATCATAAATGTAACCTTTTTTCCATCCTTTTCAATTTTATTGAATAGTAATACTCAATGAAGATCAAAGAGCAAACTAGGAAGCTAGCCACAGGCTGTACTTGAGTACGGCAAGGTGAAGCTGACGTGGTTTGAAGAGATTTTCGAAGAGTATAAGCAATAAATAGGATTAAGTTGAAAGGTTGAGTCCATATTTTATGAAACATCTTTTGATACTAAAAAATCCTAAATTAAGAATTGCAAAATACCTCAAAAATTAGATTTTCTATGTCTAACTTTTGAGGTATCGTTCAACTATAGAAATAATAGTCTTTTGGTGGTGTCTATACTATATAGAAATCAAAAAGCAACTCGTGCCTGTGTCACCTTACAGTCAATCTAATACTAACTTTCTCATCTCAATATTCAATTGCAAATAGTCGTATTTACTTGACTCAGATCAAACTTCCAAGTTTTTTATTAAACATTGGAAGTGAGTTCTTTTTGATTCTCGTTCAGCAGATTGCAAGACTTGTCCTATCCAGATAATATCTTTTCTGCAATCTACAATGACTAACAAATAGCTTTTCTTTACTCTACTACCGCTTCAGCGATTTCTTCACAGCTAATACCAGCGAAGTAGCGTGTAATATCAATACTTTCTAGGGCTTTAAGAACATCTTCGCGTTCGTATTTGACGCCACGAAGGACATCTTCTACAGCTGCAACGTCTTCAATACCAAAGAAATCCCCATAAATCTTGATATCTTGGATTTTTGATTCGACGACATTCGCAAAGACTTCGACTTTACCACTAGTGAATTTTGTCCCACGACGGACGTTAAACTCAGGTGATTTACCATAGTTCCAGTCCCAAGTTCCAAACTTAGTATCCTTGATGCGATTGATTTCAGCCAATTCTTTCTCAGAAAAAACGTATTCAGTCATCTCTGGGTACTCTTTTTTCATGTATTCCAATAGCAAATCACGGAATTCTTCAACTGTGATTTTTTCTGGTAGTTCATTAACAATATTGGTGACACGAGCACGAACAGATTTCACCCCTTTTGATTCAAATTTATCCTTTGAAACCTTAAGGGCATTAGCAAGGACTGACAAATCAACGTCAAAGAGCAAACAACCGTGGTGCATGATACGGCCATTGATATAGGCTTGGGCATTGCCACAGAACTTCTTACCATCAATCTCAAGGTCATTACGACCTGTGAACTCAGCTTTAACCCCAAGTTGAGCTAGTGTATTGATAACTGGAGTTGAGAAGCTCTTAAAGTCAAAAGCCTTGTTTTCATCTTCTTTTGAGATAATCGTGTAGTTGAGATTGTTTAAATCGTGATAAACAGCTCCACCACCACTGATACGGCGGACCACCTCAATGCTATTTTCACGAACATAATCACGGTTGATCTCTTCGATAGTGTTCTGGTGACGACCAACAATGATAGATGGTTTATTGATCCAAAGAAGGAAGATTTGATCCTCGTCCAAAAGGTGTTTAAAAGCATATTCCTCTAAAGCGATATTAAAGGCAGTGTCGTTTGAATGATTGATAATATATTTCATGATATCCCTTTATACGATAGAGACTGGAAAAAAATTCCAGTCTAAACTATCTATCTTTATTTTTTCTTAGGTGAATGGATGGCCATTCCAAGAACATCCGCAAACGCTTCGTACATTACTTCAGAGTATGTTGGGTGTCCGTGGATTGTCTTAAGCATTTCTTCTACTGTGATTTCCATTTCGATGATACTTGAAGCTTCGTTGATCAATTCAGCTGCTGCTGGACCAATGATATGAACACCAAGGATTTCACCATATTTCTTGTCAGCAATAACTTTAACAAAACCTTGAGCAGCATCAGAAGCAATCGCACGACCGTTAGCAGCAAAGTTGAACTTTCCAATGGCTACATCGTATTTCTCACGTGCTTGTTCTTCAGTCAGACCTACTGCTGCTACTTCAGGAAGAGTGTAGATAGCTGCTGGAGTCAAGTTCAACTTAGCAACAGCATGATTTCCTTTGAGGGCATTTTCAGCGGCAACTTCACCCATGCGGAAGGCTGCGTGCGCCAACATCTTCGTACCGTTGATATCACCTGGTGCGTAAATACCTGGAACAGAAGTTTCCATATATTCGTTGACCTTAATGCGACCACGATCCAATTCAAACTCAACATCCCCAATACCTTCAAGGTCTGGTACACGACCGATAGAGAGAAGAGCTTTGCTTGCGATAATATCGTCTTTTCCTTCAACCTTGATACGAAGTTTGCCATCTTCTTCAATGATTTCTTGGAGTTTAGTGTCAGTTAAGATGGTCATACCTTTGCGCTCAAGGATCAAACGAAGGTTCTTAGAAACTTCAGCATCCATAGCTGGCACGATACGGTCCATCATTTCGATAACAGTTACTTTTGAACCAAATGTCATGAAAGCTTGGCCGAGTTCAATACCGACAACGCCACCACCGATGATAACAAGGTTTTCTGGTACTTCATTCATTTCAAGAATGTCGTCACTGGTCATGACAAGTGGAGATTCCATACCAGGGACGTTAATCTTGCTGACTTTTGAACCACCAGCAAGGATAATTTTCTTAGTTTCAAGCAATTCAGAACCATTTACCAAGACATTCTTATCTTTAGTGATTGTACCGATACCCTTATGAACAGTAACTCCGTAGCTACGAAGAAGACCTGCAACACCGCCAACCAAAGTATTAACAACCTTAGATTTAGTTTCAAGGAGTTTGTCCATATCTACAGTGAAGTTTGGATTTTCGATGACGATACCACGGTTTGCAGCATGACCGATATTCTCAATAATTTCAGCGTTGTGAAGGTAGGTCTTGGTTGGGATACATCCACGGTTCAAGCAAGTTCCGCCGAGTTCAGATTTCTCAACAAGGGCAACCTTACCACCGAGTTGGGCAGCTTTAATGGCTGCAACATAACCAGCAGGACCTCCACCAATGACAACGATATCAAAGGCATCGTCGCTCTTACTATCGTCGTTTGAGGCACTAACTGCAGGCTCTGGGCTAGCTTCTGGCGCTGCTGCTCCAGCTGTTGGGATGTTTTCCCCTTCTTCACCAAGGTAACCGATAACTTCCGTTACAGGGACAGTTTCACCATCTCCTTTGAGGATAGCAATCAAGTAACCATCTTCTTCGGCTTCCAATTCCATGCTGACTTTATCAGTCATGATTTCCAAAAGGATTTCTCCTTCTTTTACAAATTCTCCGACTTTTTTATTCCATTGGACAATTTGTCCTTCTGTCATATCCACGCCGGCTTTTGGCATAATTACTTCTAAGGCCATGTCTTCCTTCCTTTATCTATATCTTTAAAATGAATACTCTTGTTCTTAAATCAACATTGAGATTGGATTTTCAATCAATTCTTTCAAGTCTTTCATAAACTTAGCACCTGCCATACCATCTACAACACGGTGGTCAATTGTTAAACCAAGACTCATGATTGGACGAATGACAATCTCACCATTGACGACAACTGGCTTCTCAATAGTCGAACTGACACCAAGAATAGCTGAGTTTGGTTGGTTGATGATAGGACCAAAGGACTGAACACCAAACATTCCCAGGTTACTGATTGTGAATGTCGAATTCTGCAGTTCGCTTGGAGCCAATTTACCATCCAAGGTACGGCCAATGACATCTTTGAATGCAACAACCAACTCTGACAAGCTTAATTTTTCAGCATTGTAAACAACAGGTGTCATCAAACCATTATCCATCCCAACTGCCATCGCAAGGTTGACATAGTTATGAGTGATAATGGTCTTGCCGTCTTCGATCAATGAAGCATTGATGTAAGGATGTTTCATCAAGGTTTTCACAACAGCAAGTGAAAGAAGGTCTGTTACAGTAGTCTTCTTCCCAGTTGCTTCCATGATTGGCTCAAGAACCTTCTTACGAAGAGCCAGCATTTCAGTCATATCAACTTCATAATTGAGTGTGAAAGTTGGCGCAGTTAGGTATGATTCAACCATACGTTGGGCAATAACCTTACGCATTGGTGTCATTGGAATACGTTCAATTTCACCGTATGGTGTTACGTTATCTGGAACTTCTTTCACTTTTTCAATCTGAGCAGGAGACTTGATGGTATCGTTTTCAATATTTTCAGGAAGCAAGGCCAAAACATCCTTCTTCATGATTTTACCACGATGACCTGTTCCTTGGATTTCCTGCCAAGCAATATTATGTTCGAGGGCAATTCGTTTTGCAAGTGGCGAAATGCGAACCACATTTGTGTCTTTATAAGTTTCCACGTCTTCTTTGTGGACACGACCGTTTGCACCTGAGCCAGAAACGTCGTAGAGGTTGATCCCTAAATCATCCGCTAACTTTCTAGCCGCAGGAGTCGCTCTTAGCTTGTCATCAGCCATGACCTCTCCAATTCTATACTAAGATATTAAGGACGCAGAGGGCAATGAAAAAATAGGAGATTGACGATGTATTCGATGAACACAAGGAAATCTATCTTTTTTTCGCAGACCTCCGTCCGAATTCAATTACATGATACAAAGGGCATAAAAAGTCAAAGTGAAAATAGGAAACTTGACGAAGAAACTTTAGTTTCTAGGAAAGTTTATCTTTTTCACACAGACTTTAGCCCGTGTTCAACTCTACAAGCAACTTGGATACAACACATATCTCAAGTTGCTACGGTTGCCGCTATTAGGCGGTCAACCTAGTAGACTTACTAATTCATTCGTCGAATATTATCGATTCGACTCACTCATGTCGCAACTCTTCAAATCACTTGGACACGAAACGCATCTCAAGTTACTACGGTTGCCGCTATCAGGCGGACAACCTAGTAGACTTACTAATTCATTTGTCGAATATTATCGATTCGACTCACTCATGTCGCAACTCTTCAAATCACTTGAATACAACACGTATCTCAAGTTACTAAAGTTAAAAAATCAAATATTTTACATAATTTAATTTATGTGATTTTATTCTTTGTTATATGTCTTACGGATTGCTTCTTTAATGCTTTCAATGGTTGGAATCATTGCATTCTCTAGGTTTTGTGCATAAGGCATTGGCACATCTTCTCCTGCGCAACGGCGGATTGGTGCATCTAGATAATCAAATGCTTCTGATTCTGAAATAATAGCTGAAATCTCTCCGATATAGCCACTTGTCTTGTGGGCATCGTTGACCAGAACAACTTTACCAGTCTTCTTAACTGAGTTAATGATAATATCCTTATCAAGCGGAACAAGGGTACGTGGGTCAACAATCTCAACAGAAATTCCTTCTTCTGCTAATTCTTCAGCAGCTTGAACCACACGGCGAAGCATTTTTCCATAAGTAACAACTGTTACATCCGTACCTTCACGTTTGATTTCCCCAACTCCAAGTGGAATCGTGTAGTCTGGATCAACTGGCACTTCCCCTTTTTGGTTAAATTCTGACTTGTACTCAAGAATGATAACAGGGTTATTATCACGGATAGAAGACTTAAGCAATCCTTTCATATCCGCAGGTGTACCTGGTGCCACAACCTTAAGACCAGGAATATGAGTAAACCAAGACTCTAGAGATTGTGAGTGCTGGGCTGCAGAACCAACTCCGTTACCTGCTGCACAACGGACAGTCATTGGAACCTGACCTTTACCACCAAACATATAACGTGTTTTGGCAGCTTGGTTGACGATATTGTCCATGGCAATAACCGAGAAGTCCATGAAGGTCATATCAACGATTGGACGAAGTCCTGTCATGGCTGCTCCTGCTGCTGCCCCAGAAATGGCAGCTTCAGAAATCGGACAGTCACGGACACGTTCTGGACCAAATTCTTCAAGCATGCCAACAGATGTTCCGAAGTCTCCTCCGAAGACACCGACGTCTTCTCCCATCAAGAATACATTTTCATCGCGACGCATTTCCTCAGACATAGCAAGGATAATGGTGTCACGGAACGACATTGTTTTTGTTTCCATTTTATCTCTTTCTCCTTAGTCTGCGTAAATATCTTCAAAGGCTGATTCAAGCGGTGGGAATGGACTTTCTTCCGCAAATTTTACAGAAGCTTCTACTGCTTCCTTGACTTGTGATTGAATTTCTTCCAATTCTTGGGCACTTGCAATATTGTTTTCAATGAGGTATTTGCGAAGGTTTTCGATCGGGTCTTTTTGTTTCCACAATTCCACTTCTTCACGGGTACGATATTTACCAGGGTCAGATGATGAGTGACCAAGCCAGCGATAAGTTACACTTTCAATCAAGACTGGGCCATTGCCACCACGAACATGGTCTACTGCTTTCTGAAATCCTTCATAGACATCGATGACATTGTTACCGTCTTCGATGAACATTCCAGGAATTCCGTAAGCAGCACTACGTTGATGGATATGCTCTACATTGGTCATTTTCTTGATATCCGCAGAGATTCCATAACCGTTATTAATGCAGTAGAAAATGACTGGCAGGTTCCAGATAGAAGCAATGTTGACTGCTTCGTGGAAAACACCTTCGTTGGTCGCACCATCTCCAAAGAAGCAGACAACGATTTTTCCTGTATGTTGCATTTGCTGACTAAGGGCTGCACCAACAGCGATTCCCATACCACCACCTACGATACCATTGGCACCGAGGTTACCAGCATCAAGGTCAGCAATATGCATAGAACCACCTTTACCTTTACAGGTTCCAGTGTATTTTCCAAGGATTTCAGCCATCATTCCGTTGAGGTCAATTCCTTTGGCAATAGCTTGTCCGTGACCACGGTGGTTTGAGGTAATCAGATCATCTGGATTAAGAGCTAACATAGCCCCCACATTAGCTGCCTCTTCTCCAACAGAAAAGTGCGTCATTCCTGGCACTTTCCCTTTCTTTACTAATTGTGCAATTTTTAAGTCCATACGACGGATTTCTTCCATCTTACGGAACATTTCGAGCAAAAGATTTTTATCTAAAGTTGACATCTTCTTGCCTTTCTAACTTTCTTCTTACCTTACTATTTTACCGTTTTTAGAAAATACTGTCAAAGTTTTTCTCAAGGAAATTTCACAAAATAAAAAAGAAAACCCCATGAAAACAAGGGATTTTCTTATCAAGAATATTTTTTCACAAACTTTTTATCGTTTATATTTTGCTAAAGATTCAAATCTCTTTATAATCACAGTTAAACGCCAACGGTAGAGCGCCCCACTCACTATCAGACTTATAATCAAACCAATCCAGTATGAATAAGCTCCAAAATCTGTTAGGGAATCAAATAGCATAGCCACTGGGATTGCTACGCCCCAATAACCAAGCAAACCAAGGTAAAAAGGAATAACTGTATCCTTATAACCCCGTAAAATTCCCTGAAGCGGTGCCGCAAAAGTATCTGCTAACTGGAAGAAAAGGCTGTAAGTCAAAAAGCGCGCTGTCAAATCGATAAATTCTGAGTCGTTACCATAAAGACTAGCCACATTTCCTCTAAAAATATAAAGGAAGGATAAAGTGAAGGCCGCAAAGATGAGAGCTGTCCACCTTCCTAGACCAATATAGGTTTTCGCATCATCAAATCGTTTGGCTCCCACTTCATAAGAAACGACAATGGCCATAGCCGATGAAATACTCATAGGAAAGGCATACATGAGAGTTGAAAAGTTCATAGCTGACTGGTGACTAGCGATAATCAAGGACGAGAACTTAGCCATAATCAAGCCAACCACGGAAAAGATAGCCACTTCCGCAAAGACAGTTCCCCCTATAGGAAGACCTAAACGAAGCCCTTCCTTGATTTTATCCATATTAAGAAGAATGCGTTTCTCAAGATGTAAGGCTTTGAGCTTCTCCTGTTTAAATAAAACTAGAATAGAAATCCCCAGTAAGACCCAATAGGCCAAGGAAGTACCTAATCCAGAGCCAGCACCTCCCAACTCTGGAACACCAAAGGCCCCGTAAATCAAGAGATAGTTAAATCCACTATTGAGAGGAAGTAACAAAAGCATGAGATACATGGACAGTTTGGTCAGCCCCAGCGAATCCAGCAAGGAACGAATAACACTAAAGAGCAACAAGGGGATGATCCCGATAGATAAAAACCAAAGATAGCGAACTGCTACTGCTGCTACTGGCGCTTCTAACCCAATATGATTCAAAACAGGTGGTGCCAGGAAAAGTACCAGTCCCAGCAAGACCACGGATAGACCCAAGGCCAGATAGATGAACTGGTAAAAATCTGATGCCACTTCTTCCTTTTTACCTCGACCAAGATGGTGACCAATGATGGGCACCAAGGCTGAAACAATCCCAGTTAAGAATGTAAAGAAAGGATTCCAGATACTGGTCGCCATAGACACACCAGCCAAGTCTATAGTGCTGTATTGACCTGTCATAGTCGTATCAACAAAGGAGGCAGAATAATTGGCAAATTGATAAATCAGGATAGGGAAAAATATCTTTAAAAATAAGATAAACTTGTCTTTAAAATGATGGGTTTGGTACATATAGGCTCTCTATTCTTTTTATTTACAGAGCAGACTCCAACCTAGTTTTGATAGACAATTTGTCCCTTACAGATGGTATATTTAACCTGCCCTTTTAAGGTTTCACCGATGAATGGTGAATTAGCTGCTTTGGAAGCAAAATGGGAGTCCACAAGGCGGTCAGCCTTAGCATCAAAAATAGTAATATCCGCTGGACCATTCTCAGCCAAGTAACCTGCTTCAAAGTTATAAAGTTTAGCTGGGTTATAGGTCATTTTTTCAAGCAATTCCATCAAGCTCAACTCCCCAGCTTCCACCAAATAAGTCAAACCGAGAGACAGAGAGGTTTCTAAACCAGTCATACCAGATGGCGCTTTGGTAATATCCTCAACATTTTTCTCATCCGCATGGTGAGGCGCGTGGTCTGTCGCGATAACTGTAATGACACCTGATTTGAGACCTTCGATAACGGCACGACGGTCTGATTCCAAACGAAGCGGTGGATTCATCTTAGCATTGCTACCTTGTGTCAAAAGGAGCGCTTCGGTCTTAGAAAAATGCTGTGGTGCTACTTCTGCTGTTACTTGCGCTCCCAATCCTTGAGCAAACTCAACTACTTTGACACTTTCTTCCTTAGACAAATGCTGAATATGAACATGGGCCTTGGTTGCATAGGCAATCATGACATCACGCGCCATCATAGCATACTCAGCCACCCCAGTCGCACCGCAGATATGGAAATGTTCTTTAGCGATATTTTCATTAAAGCCAAGAACACCGTTCAAACCTGGATCTTCCTCATGAAGACTAATAAAGGTATTGAGTTTTTTGGCTTCCTCCATGGCTTCCTTGACAACCTTACTGCTTTCAAGAGGAATACCGTCATCAGAAAAACCAACTGCACCAGCTGCTAAGAGTGCCTTAAAGTCAGTCAAGTCTTGGCCATTAAAATTCTTAGTAATAGTCGCAACTGTCTTGACATTGATTTTTTCCTTGGCAGCTGACTGGAGAACTTCTTGTAAAGTCTCCACATCTGAAATAGTTGGACTAGTATTAGCCATCATCACAACCGTTGTAAAACCACCTGCAGCGGCCGCTAGGGCACCAGTATGGATATCCTCCTTGTGGGTCTGACCAGGTTCACGGAAATGAACATGGATATCGACCAAGCCAGGAGCAACGACTAGACCAGTAGCATCAAGCACCTCTGCTCCTTCTTCTTTAATCTCAGGCGCAATTTTGATAATTTTCCCATCTTGAACTAAGACATCACACACTTGATCCAAACCAGACTTGGGATCCATTACACGACCATTTTTGATTAGTAGCATCTGCTTTCTCCTTTATTCATAGAAATCAACTTGAGTATCCAACAATTTATCCCCATCATAAACAAACTTGGCTGAAAAGAAGGGTTTATCTTCTAAAAGCCACCCAACAAAGGTATGGTCCCCTTCCCAAGTCGGCTTACTCAAAACCTCATCATAGGGAACCCATTCTAGCGTCCCCTCATTGCAGTCAATCAAGTCCCCCTCAAACTCTGTCACCTTAAAAACATAGGTATACCAGTCTAAATCTGGCGTGAATTCTGGAAAAGTGATTACGCCTTTTAGAACTGGCTTGGCTTTAAGCCCTGTTTCTTCGAGGATTTCACGCGCAGCACATTCCTGAGGTGTCTCTCCTCGCTCTAGCTTACCACCCACACCAATCCATTTCCCTTCATGAACATCATTGGGTTTCTTATTACGGTGGAGCATGAGCAGTTCTTTCCCGTTATCAATGTAGCAAATCGTCGCTAACTGAGGCATATTCTCTCCTTATCTAAGCCAATCTACTGGCTCTTGTCCTGTTTCTGTTAAGAATGTATTAGCCTTGGAAAAAGGATTGGAACTCCAAAATCCTCTATAAACCGACAAAGGACTGGGATGGGCTGATTCGATAATCAAGTGGTGAGGATTGGTAACCAAGACCTTCTTCTTGCGTGCATAGGCTCCCCAGAGTACAAAAACGACTGGTCTATCTAGATGATTGACCACCTGAATCACAGCATCTGTAAATGGCTCCCATATCTGCCCAGCATGACCATTGGCATGACCGGCAGGAACAGTCAGACAAGCATTGAGAAGCAAGACTCCTTGCTCAGCCCAAGCCGTCAAATCATGGGATTTCTTAACTCCGATATCATCTGACAATTCTTTCAAGATATTTTGCAAGGATGGCGGAGCTGGGATAGAGTCAGGAACAGAAAAACTCAAGCCCTGCGCCTGACCTGGTCCGTGATAAGGATCCTGCCCCAGAATCACCACCTTAACTTCTTCAAGCGGTGTTGTCAGGAGAGCCTGAAAAACCTTCTCCTTAGGTGGATAAACGGTTCCCTGAGCATAGACCTGGTTCATGAACTGATTGATTTTACCGAAATAACCTTCAGGTAATTGCTCCTTAATCAAAGCATGCCAAGACGAGTGTTCCATAGCCGACTCCTTCGTTTTTACTGCCTCTATTATAGCAAAAAGTGGCTATCTAAACCACTTTTTACAGTTTATCTAAATAATCCAGCAAGTCTTGGTAAGAATGGACTTCGTAAGTCGGCTGGGCTTGTGTGTGATTTTCGAGGTGATGAGGATTGTACCAGATCGTGTCAATCCCAGCATTGTTACCACCTTGAATGTCGGCTGTTAGGGAATCTCCAATCATCAGCGTCTTTTCTTTACTAAAACCTGCAATCTGTTGACCAATCTTTTCATAAAAGAGAGCATCAGGCTTTTGTATTTGCAACTGTTCAGAGATAAAAACTTGATTGAAATAGGGAGCCAGGCCAGATTGAGCTAAACGTCCTGTTTGAATGACAGTAATCCCATTTGTCGCAGCATACAAGTCATAATCATGTTTAATGAGGCTATCCAAGAGTTCGTGAGCACCTGAAAAAGTTTGGCCCTGTTGGGCTAGGTAAAATTGATAACGCTGGGCTAGAAATCTACCGTCTTTTTCCTGTCCAAAATGAGCAAATAAACGAGAAAAGCGCGTGTTAACCAGCTCTTGTTTACTGATTTTCTTTTGCTCCAAGTCCTTCCAGAGAGCCTTGTTCATAGGAACGTAATAGTCTTTATAAACCTGAATATCTGCAACTCCTTCTTCTTGTAGAAGTTGCGTCAAAGCCACATTCTCAGCAGCATCGAAATCAAGAAGAGTGTGATCAAGGTCGAAGAGTAGAAATTTGTAGGACAATTTGAGATTTTCCTTTCTGAAAATTCATTAAGAATATTATAACATAAAGCACCTCACACAATTAACTAATTTAATAACTTGAAAAAATTCGAACACTATCCTATACAATTGACAGCCCAAATCTTTCAGAATAGATCAATCCTAACTATCGAATACCTTGATTTCATAAATATCCTTGCAATTCTAAACATAGAATTCCTATAAACTAAATGTTTTCGTACTCTTCTAAGACATTGAATGTCTTAAATTTTTATTTTTGAAGAATTCTAAAGCTGGAATTGCTCTAAAACAAGGAAAACTAAGGTATTCGAAACCTAGAAGAACACATCCACACATCAACTACTACACTTACAATTCTTCCTATGCGCTTTGAGTTTTTTCAGAGCCCAATCATAGTGGCTTGACGTGCTACTGACAAAGTAGGAACCTAGACTTGTCCCACTTGTCCACTGATAGATACCTTTGGTAAAGAGTTGGTCATTGCTGAAACCTTCTATCAACTCTAAAACCTCTCTATGTGATTGCTCCAAGAGTCTAGTTACTTCTTCTAATGTCGTTTTCTGGTGCTTCTTCCAAAAAGCGTCATTCATTTGTCCATAAGTTTTCCAATTATAAGGTTCAGGGAGAAAAGTTCTTTCTTGACCTTTTTGATTAGAATGCACCCAAGTCAAAAGTAACTGCTGCCATTCATAAAGATGGATCAAGACATCTCGTAGATTTTGATCCCTTTTCCAGTGAGCTTCTTTTTTCTTTGGGTCTCTTGAAAAATCAAATGGAGTCTGTAGCTCATCTTCACTTAGTTGAGAGATGAAACGGTTGAGCTTGTCATAGTTTTCCTTAGAGGTCAGCATTAGCTCCTCTTTTGTTTTTGGTCTAGGCACAGGAATACTCCCTTCACATTGCTAGTTATTATTAGAAATTATTAGCCTGTAATCTCTGTTCAAGATTGAAACTCACAAATCTCTATAACTTATCCTTTAATTTCTCAACAAAGAGATAGGCTGCTGGACAGGTCAAGGTGTTCTTAATCGTTAGATGATTGATTTGATGGATCTTTTTACGGTCTGTATGGGGAAATTCACGACAGGCCTTTGGACGAACGTCATAGATGGAACAGAGGTTATCGCCTCCTAAAAACGGACAGGGCATGGATTTGAAAACCTTGTCTCCATCTTCATCAACCTGCAAAAACTCTGCTTCAAAGGCTGGTAATTTCATCTTAAAGTACTTGGCAATACGAGTGATGTCTGCTTCTTTAAAGTCAGGCCCCAATGTCTTGCAACAGTTGGCACAGGCGGTACAATCAATCTCCTCAAAGACTTCTTGGTGAATCTGCTGGGCTATCTTATCTAGATTTTTTGGTGGCTTTTTCTTTAAATTGGCTAACACTTTACGATGCTCCTTCTGCTTTTGCAAAGCTAGCTGGTGGTAATACTCAATATCAATTTCTTTAGACATGGTTTCTCTCTTATTCTATTTACTTCCCCCTATTATACCATGCCTCTAGAGCATTGAAAAGTGGACTTTATAATACTATACTTTTCCAAAATGCGTCAAAAAACCTTGCAACTAGGTTACAAGGTTAATGACATTAATCGAAGTTAACGTATTCTTTTTGAAGTTCAAGAACTTCTTCCATTGTTGAACACTCTGTAAGGGCACGGTTTGCGTACTCTTCCATCTTAGCAGTATCCAATTTCTTCATCAAGCTACGTGTACGGAGTACAGATGTTGCTGACATAGAGAACTCATCCAAGCCCATTCCGACAAGAAGTGGAACAGCTTTTTGGTCACCAGCCATCTCACCACACATACCAGCCCATTTACCTTCAGCGTGAGCTGCCTTGATAACGTTGTTAATCAAACGAAGGATTGATGGGTTATATGGTTGGTAAAGGTATGAAACTTGTTCGTTCATACGGTCTGCTGCCATTGTGTATTGGATCAAGTCATTTGTACCAATTGAGAAGAAGTCAACTTCTTTAGCAAATTGGTCTGCAAGCATAGCTGCTGCAGGGATTTCAATCATGATACCAACTTGGATATCATCCGCAACTGCAACTCCTTCCGCAAGAAGGTTCGCTTTTTCTTCATCAAAGACTGCTTTGGCTGCACGGAATTCTTTCAAAAGGGCAACCATTGGGAACATGATACGCAATTGACCATGAACAGAAGCACGAAGAAGAGCGCGGATCTGTGTGCGGAACATAGCATCTCCAGTTTCGGCAATAGAGATACGAAGGGCACGGAATCCAAGGAATGGGTTCATTTCATGTGGCATATCGAAGTAAGGAAGTTCCTTATCTCCACCGATATCCATTGTACGAACAACTACTGGTTTACCATTCATTCCCTCAAGTACAGCCTTGTATGCTTCATACTGCTCATCTTCTGTTGGGAAGTCTTGAGAATCCATGTACAAGAACTCTGTACGGTAAAGTCCAACGGCTTCTGCACCATTGTTGTTAACACCTTCAACGTCTTTTGGAGTACCAATGTTAGCAGCCAACTCGAAGTGTTTACCGTCAGCAGTCACTGTTTGAGCATCTTTCAAAAGTGCCCATTCAGCTTTTTGTTTAGCATAAGCTTCACCAGCTGCTTTAAATTCTGCCGCTTGTTCATCTGTTGGGTTGATGATGACTTCACCAGTGATTCCGTTAACGGCAAGAATATCACCGTCTTTCACCACTTCAGTGATGTTATTTGTTCCCAATACAGCTGCAATTTCAAGTGTACGTGCCATGATAGCTGAGTGGCTTGTACGTCCACCGATGTTTGTTACAAAAGCTTTTACAAAGTTTTTGTCCAATTGAGCTGTATCAGATGGTGTCAAGTCATGCGCAATCACGATTACTTCTTCGTTGATAGAAGCTGGGTTTGGCAATTTTTTACCAAGAAGGTTTGCCAATACACGTTTTGTCACGTCGCGGATATCCGCTGCACGTTCTTGCATGTATGGGTTGTCTTCCATACCTTCAAAGATAGTGATGAACATGTCAGTCACTTCTTTAAGACCTGCTTCTGCATTGACTTTCTTAGCACGGATTGTTTCTTTAATCTGACCGATCAATTCTGGGTCAGAAAGAACCATCAAATGAGCGTCAAAAACTTGAGCCGCTTCTTCACCTAGCGTACCTACAGCCTTCTCGCGGATAAGAGAAAGCTCGTTTTGAGAAGCTTCAAGAGCAACATCCAAACGAGCCTCTTCTGCGTTTGTATCTTCGACTGAAACAGTCTCGAATGACAAATCCGGTTGAACGAGTAGATATGCTTTTGCAACTGCAACACCGTCAGATGCTGCGATTCCTTTAAGCATTTCTGTCATTTTCCTTATGCCAATCCTTCTTTTTCCATTGTTTCTGAGATTGCAGCGATTGCGTCATCTGCGTCTGCACCTTCAGCTGAGATAGTTACGTCAGCACCTTGGCCAACACCAAGACTCATAACACCCATGATTGATTTAAGGTTAACTGATTTACCTTTGTACTCAAGAGTGATATCTGAAGCAAATTTGCTAGCAGTTTGTACCAACAATGTTGCTGGACGTGCGTGAATACCTGTTTCTGCCACTACGTGGAAATCTTTAGAAGCCATAGTTTGACTCTCCTTTTGTTCTTTCTTTTTTGAGTTATATGTGATAACCCTTACAATTTGGTATTATATCATCTTCTAGGTTTTTTTTCAAGCATTTTATGGGATTTATTCGATTTCCTTTCAGATAACTTGCTGAAAATCTTCTATCCTAGATAACAAAACACAGGATATAGTTTTCCCAAAAACAACTTATAGGACAATTATCACTATTTTTAAAACTAAACACTACATATTGTGTTTCACAAGGTCGTATATAAAAACATACCACTATATTTAGTTCTAAATCATTGACAAAAATTTATTTTCTGATATACTAGGGTAGTATTAAATTTTAAAGAGGAGTTACACAATGGTAACCGTTTATTCTAAAAACAATTGTGTCCAATGTAAGATGACCAAACGTTTCTTGGACAGTAATAATGTCGCTTATCGTGAAATCAACCTTGATGAGCAACCTGAGTACATCGATCAAGTTAAAGAGCTCGGTTTCAGCGCAGCTCCTGTTATCCAAACACCAACTGAAGTCTTTTCAGGTTTCCAACCAGGAAAACTGAAACAATTAGCATAATCTTAGTACACCATCCAGAAGAAACTGCTTCTAGGGCTAACTTAGAAGCCTTTCTTTTGTAATTAGATAAGGGAAATTTTATGGGATTAAAACATCTTGAGGACGTGACTTACTTCCGTCTCAATAACGAAATCAACCGTCCTGTCAATGGACAAATCATGCTTCATAAAGATAAGGAAGCCTTGGATGCTTTCTTTAAAGAAAATGTAGTTCCAAACACTATGGTTTTTGATTCAATCAAAGATAAAATCAACTACCTCATTGACCACAACTACATCGAAACAGCTTTTATCAAGAAATACCGTCCAGAATTCTTGGAAGAATTGTCTCAATTTATTAAAGAACAAAACTTCCAATTCAAGTCGTTCATGGCTGCCTATAAATTTTACAATCAATACGCCTTAAAGACTAACGATGGGGAATATTATCTTGAAAGTATGGAAGACCGTGTCTTCTTTAACGCCCTTTATTTTGCTGATGGAAATGAAGCTGTTGCAATCGATATTGCAAATGAAATCATCCACCAACGCTACCAACCAGCTACTCCTTCCTTCTTGAATGCTGGACGTGCTCGTCGTGGAGAATTGGTATCTTGCTTCTTGATCCAAGTCACTGATGATATGAACTCTATCGGACGTTCTGTCAACTCTGCCCTTCAACTTTCTCGTATCGGTGGTGGAGTGGGTATTACCCTCAGCAACCTTCGTGAAGCTGGAGCTCCTATTAAAGGATATGAAGGAGCAGCCTCTGGTGTCGTACCAGTCATGAAACTCTTCGAAGATAGTTTCTCTTACTCTAACCAATTGGGTCAACGTCAAGGTGCTGGGGTTGTTTACCTCAATGTCTTTCACCCAGATATCATCGCCTTCCTTTCAACTAAGAAAGAAAACGCCGATGAAAAAGTTCGTGTGAAAACTCTTTCACTTGGTGTCGTGGTACCAGATAAATTCTACGAATTGGCGCGTAAAAATGAAGAAATGTACCTTTTCAGCCCTTACTCAGTAGAGCTTGAATACGGTGTGCCATTTAACTACATCGACATCACTGAAAAATACGATGAATTGGTCGCAAATCCAAATATCCGCAAGACAAAAATCAAGGCGCGTGATTTGGAAACTGAAATCTCAAAATTGCAACAAGAGTCTGGCTACCCTTATGTAGTCAACATTGATACTGCTAACCGTGCAAATCCTGTTGATGGTAAGATTATCATGAGTAACTTGTGTTCTGAGATTCTTCAAGTCCAAGAACCAAGCCTTATCAACGATGCTCAAGAATTCCTAAAAATGGGTACTGATGTCTCATGTAACCTTGGTTCAACAAACGTTGTCAACATGATGACTTCACCCGACTTTGGTCGTTCTATCCGTGCTATGGTTCGTGCTTTAACTTTCGTTACAGATAGTTCACACATCGTAGCTGTACCTACAATTGATCATGGAAATAGCCAAGCCCACACCTTTGGACTCGGTGCCATGGGACTTCACAGCTACCTTGCCCAACAACTGATTGAGTATGGATCACCTGAGTCTGTTGAATTTACAAGCATCTACTTTATGCTTATGAACTACTGGACCTTGGTTGAGTCAAACAATATCGCTCGAGAACGTGGTATTACCTTCCATAACTTTGAAAAATCAGACTATGCTAAGGGAAGCTATTTCGACAAGTATGTGACAGGCGAATTTGTTCCAAAATCAGACCGTGTTAAAGAACTCTTTAAAGATATCTTTATTCCAAGAGCTGCTGACTGGGCTGAACTTCGCGACAAGGTTCAAGCAGATGGTCTTTATCACCAAAACCGTCTTGCTGTTGCTCCAAATGGTTCTATCAGCTACATCAATGACGTTTCTGCTTCTATCCACCCGATTACACAACGTATCGAAGAACGTCAAGAAAAGAAAATCGGGAAAATCTACTACCCTGCTGCTGGCTTATCAACAGAAACCATTCCTTACTACACTTCTGCCTACGACATGGATATGCGTAAAGTCATCGATGTTTACGCCGCTGCAACTGAACACGTAGACCAAGGACTTTCACTTACTCTCTTCATGCGTAGTGACATTCCAAAAGGTCTTTACGAATGGAAGAAAGAAAACAAACAGACAACACGTGACTTGTCTATCCTTCGTAACTATGCCTTTAACAAGGGTATCAAGTCTATCTACTACGTCCGTACCTTTACAGACGACGGTGGAGAAGTCGGTGCTAACCAATGTGAAAGCTGTGTGATTTAGTTTTTAATCAAAGGAATTACTATTTCTCTGTAAGTTTAGTAAGCTAGCATCAAAAGAGAACTTAATCAAACATTTTATAAACTAGCTAAGCACATGTAAAAGTCGGTTCTCCGACTTTTTGTGCGATACACTAAAGGAATTATCATAAAGCAAAAACGATTGTACAACAGCATTATTATATACAGAAAGAGATTTCAAATGGAAACTTACTACAAAGCCATTAACTGGAATGCCATCGAAGATGTCATCGACAAATCAACTTGGGAGAAACTGACGGAGCAATTCTGGCTTGATACACGTATTCCCTTGTCAAATGACTTGGATGACTGGAGAAAGCTATCAAGTGTAGAAAAAGACTTAGTTGGAAAAGTCTTTGGTGGTTTAACCCTTCTCGACACTATGCAATCTGAAACTGGAGTTCAAGCCCTTCGCGCAGACATCCGTACACCACACGAAGAAGCTGTTTTCAATAACATCCAATTTATGGAATCTGTCCACGCTAAATCTTATTCATCAATCTTTTCTACCTTAAATACCAAGGCTGAGATTGAAGAAATTTTCGAATGGACCAATACCAATCCTTACCTACAAAAGAAGGCTGAGATTGTTAACGAAATCTACCTAAACGGTAATCCACTTGAAAAGAAAGTAGCCAGCGTTTTCCTTGAAACCTTCCTCTTCTACTCTGGTTTCTTCACTCCCCTCTACTACCTTGGTAATAACAAACTAGCCAACGTTGCGGAAATCATCAAACTGATTATTCGTGATGAATCTGTTCACGGAACCTACATTGGTTACAAATTCCAACTTGGTTTCAATGAATTGCCTGAAGAAGAGCAAGAAAAACTCAAAGAATGGATGTACGATCTGCTCTATACTCTTTACGAGAATGAAGAAGGCTATACAGAAAGCCTCTATGACGGTGTTGGTTGGACGGAAGAAGTCAAAACCTTCCTTCGCTACAATGCTAACAAGGCGCTCATGAACCTGGGACAAGATCCACTCTTCCCAGACTCAGCTGATGATGTCAACCCAATCGTTATGAACGGTATTTCAACAGGAACTTCCAACCACGACTTCTTCTCTCAAGTCGGAAATGGTTACCTCCTTGGTGAAGTTGAAGCCATGCAAGACGATGACTACAACTACGGTTTGGACTAACTCAATTATTCCAGAACTGATAACGAATATCATGGTTTGTTTAAAACAACCATGGTATTTTTGTTTTTGTTTTCTTTTGTTTTTTAAATTGATTGATTGAACACTTTATGATAAAATAGTAATAGAAATAGAGGTGATAACGATGCTAAAGCAGGAAAAACTAGATAATATTCTAGAAACGGTAAATACAAAGGGAACTATTACTGTAAAAGAAATCATGACTCGCTTGGATGTATCAGATATGACTGCTAGACGCTACTTGCAAGAGTTAGCTGATAAAGATTTACTTGTTCGGGTTCACGGTGGAGCTGAAAAAATTCGCACAGGTTCTATTTTAAACAATGAACGTTCCAATATTGAAAAACAAAGCTTACAAATCGCAGAAAAACAAGAAATCAGCCGTTTTGCAGGCCATTTAATAGATGAGGGGGAAACCATTTTTATCGGCCCAGGAACAACCTTGGAATCTTTTGCCCGTGAACTTCCTATCGACAATATTCGTGTTGTAACAAACAGTTTACCAGTATTTCTCATCCTAAACGAACGAAAACTAACAGATTTGATTTTAATTGGTGGAAACTACCGCTCTATCACTGGAGCATTTGTGGGAACACTAACCTTACAAAACTTGGCCAATCTCCAATTTTCTAAAGCTTTCGTTAGCTGTAATGGTATTAAAGACAATGCGATTGCGACCTTTAGTGAAGAGGAAGGTGAATCTCAACGCATCGCCCTCAATAATTCCAATAAAAAATACTTACTAGCTGACCATAGTAAGTTCAATAAATTTGATTTCTATACCTTCTACAATATCTCTGATATTGATACCATCGTTTCAGATTCTAAACTGAGCAAAGAAACGTTTGAACAACTTTCAAAACAAACAAAAATTATTCTTTCTAAACCATAAAATGATCCCCACCGATTGGTGGGGATTTTTATCTACAGATTAGTCTATAATCTGACTTTCCGCTACTTTCTTGTACCAGTGAGCTGATTTCTTAGGATAACGTTCTTGAGTTTCAAAGTCTACATAAAAGAGACCGTAGCGTTTTTCATAACCGTTTGACCATGAGAAGACATCCATTAATGACCAAATGAAGTAACCCTTTACATTCGCTCCATCTGCAATAGCATCAGACAGGACTTCCAAGTGTTGTTTGACATAATCAATACGGCCATCATCGTAAACAGTGTTATCGACGAACTCATCTTTATAGCCGAGACCATTTTCAGTGATGTAAATCTTCTTGTAGTTAGGATAATCTTTCTTCACACGCATGATTTGGTCATACAAACCTTGAGGGTATATAATCCAATCCCAATCCGTACGTGGTACATAGTCAGGAGCTACACGACGACCAACACCTTTGATTTGGTATTTAGAGCTTCCTTTCTCACCCTTACCATTATGGATAATTTCAGTTTCTCCATCAAAGGCTTCCATCCAGTCACTCATATAGTAATTGATTCCAAGGAAGTCGTTCAAGTCTTTTGCAGCTTCTAATGCTGTGAAATCTTCTTCACGAAGATCTAAGCTACCACCATTGACGGATAAAATATGGTTAACACCTTCCATCGTTTCAGCTGAATAGCGGCCTAGATAAGTTGCATCCAAGATAAATTTATTGTGAATGATATCTTCCAGCTCAGCTGCACGAACATCTGCTGGATTTTCAGGATCTAGAGGATATTTAGTAGGTAGTGCGTGAACAACACCAATTTCACCCTTGTAGCCCTTATCTTTGTATAATTTAACTGCACACGCATGAGAAACCATCATATTGTGGTGAGATTGGAAGACTTTGGCAAGGTCGTACTGAATACCTGGAGGGAATTTACCAACCAAGTATTGGCCATCACCGATTGGTCCAATTTCATTGAATGTTGTCCAATAGTTTACTTCTGGAAATTCTTCAAAACAGAAGGCAGCGTAATCTACAAAGTGTTCGATATTTTTACGGTTTAAGAAGTCTCCATTTGAGTGGAGAGTTTCTGGCGTGTCAAAGTGATGAAGAGTTACAAAAGGCTCAACGTGACGTTTGTGGCACTCTGCAAATAGATTATGATAAAATTCGACACCTTTAGCGTTTACTTTACCGTAACCAGTTGGGAAAATACGTGACCAGGCAATAGAAATTCGAATACCATTGACACCATACTCTTCTGCTAGCTTGAGGTCAACTGGATATCGATTGTAAAAATCACTGGCTGGTTCAGCAGTGTACCAGTAGTTATCTTCAAGATATTTATCCCAAGCAACTGGTCCTTTTCCATCAGTATGTGTAGCACCTTCTGCTTGGTAAGCAGCTGTTGCGCCACCAAAAATAAAGTCTTTGGGAAGTGTTTTTGTCATTTTTTTCACCTATTTCTTGTTTTAAATAAAGTAAAAGTGAGAGGAGAGGAGTCAGTGAGCCATCCTTCTCCATCTCACTTCTTGCACCAAGTCACCGAATTGTGACATGAGGAGGTAAAAACGATATCTTTTTACCGACGAATTAACAAGGCAATTAGGAAATTCGCCATAGCGATTTCCGTAACGAGAGGAAACTATTCCATAGTCCCTATTATTAATCGAATTGTGACATGAGGAGGTAAAAACGATGTCTTTTTACCGACGAATTAACAAGGCGATTAGAAAATTCGCCATAGCGATTTCCGTAACGAGAGGAGACTGTTTCACAGTCCCTATCGTTAATCGAATTGAGCTTGTACAAATGCAAGAGCACCTTTTCCATCACGAGTTAATTTGATGTATTGAGCGCCTTCTGTTTTCGCAAGTTTAATACCGAGTTTATCTGTTTCTGCTTTCATATCTTCAAAGTTTGAAGCAACTTGAGGGGCAAGGATAACCAAATCAAACTCTGGCAACATTTCACGGTGAGCACCATAGCCACCTGCAGCTGCTTTTACAGGAACATTGTACTCTGCTGCCGCCTTATTCAAAGCATTTGCAAGGAGACCACTTGTACCTCCACCAGCACAGAGAACGAGGACATTTGTTTCTTTAGTTATTGTATTTTGTGTTGCTTCTACACCAGCTTTTTCAAGAATAGCATCTGCTTTCGCAGTGTTGAAGTTTGCAGCAACTTTTTCTTTCAATTCATCATTAGACTTACCTGAACGTTCTTCTTCAAGAATTTGTTCATCATAGACTTTAAGGAATGGATAGTAAATGACTACGTCAACCACGATTAGAAGGGCAGCAAGAATGAATGATAGAACTTGGAAGTTCGTACCAAGAACTAGACCTAGTGGAGCTGGGGTTGTCCATGGTAGATTAGCAGTAAATGAATTCATTCCAAGAGTTTCAATGAAGAATTTAAAGATCCAAACGTTTGCGATTGGAGCAAAGATAAATGGAATGAAGAAGATTGGGTTCAATACAAGTGGTGCACCAAACAAGATTGGTTCATTTACACCAAAGAAGGTTGGAACAACAGACGCACGTCCGATTGCACGGTTACGTTTTGATTTGGTCAACCACATGAACATGAATGGAACAACCAGTGTCGCACCAGTACCGCCCATGGTAACGATAAACATTTGTGTACCAGAAGTAAGAATCTTGTCAGCGTGCATACCTTGTTGGAGAAGGTTCAAGTTGACTTCGGCATTTGCATAAGTAATTGCTGCGATAGCAGGTTCAACAATAGATGGACCGTGAATCCCAACAAACCAGAAGAAGGCAAAGGCACCAAAGATAATGGTAATACCAAGATAGCCATCAGCTGCAGAGAATAATGGTGCAAAGAATTTACCGATTGATTCCGCTACACTTGATCCAACAAAATGACGAGCTAGTAAATCAAGAACATAAAGAGAAACAACAGATAGAGTGAATGGAATCACATCTTTAAAGACTTGTGAGATATTTGGTGGAACTTCGTCAGGCATACGAATAGTGACGTTGTTCTTAACACAAACCTTATAAATGGCTACAGTAACAAAGGCAGCAAGGAAGGCTGAAAGCAAACCTTTTGTCCCTAAGAATCCAGTAGCTAGACCATTTTCGATAGGATCAGCTGCCAACATCAACAAACCAACAATTGCTGCCAACAATGTTGACATATAGTTGATTTGATTGGTTTTCTCCATGCTACGGTTTACTGAGTCGGTCAGTGATTTAGCTGTTGTACCAGCTACCAAGAGAGCTAAAATACCCATTGAATAACTGTAAGGTTTCATAAGAAAGGCTACAACTTCATCAGACCATTTAAAGCCCCATGAGTTTGGTACAAAGGCGATTAAGATAAAGATACTTGAGAAGAGAATAACAGGCATACCTGCAATGAAACCATCACGAATAGCACGAAGATAGATATTACGAGATAGTTTCTCAAAGAAAGGTTTTCCTTTCTCAATAAATGCAATTAGTTTATTCATTATTTAACTCCTCTCTTGTACAGTTCAATTAAGTGGTGCATCAAATCTTTTAATAAGATAGTTGTCATCAAGTGGTCTTGGCCATGCATCATGGTTACACTATAGGCTAAGTCCTCACCTGAAGCTTCCTTAGTCAATAGACTTGTTTGCGCGTGGTGTGCCTCTGCGATACAGCTACCAGCTTCCTCTACCAGAGCGTCCGCTTTTGCAAAATCACCAGCTTCAGCAGCCTTTAAAGCTTCCAATAGTTTTGAACGAGCATCGCCAGCATAGGCTACGATTTCAAAACCTAACAATGTTACTTCTTCTCTATTCATGATAGAATTCTCCTTATATAGTTTTAAATAAATTTTTATGACAATAAACGTTGGATATGTAGAACTAGATAAACTCGTTCACTTTTATACAAATCAAGACCCGTATGTTGCGTAATCACATCATATATCTTTGAACCAATCTCGAAGGCTTTTGGATAGGATTGTTTAATATGGTCTTCCATATCCAGAAGTGATTGGTTATCATCTCTAGATCTGTCTAAATAATCCAAGAAATAATTCAAATGAATCATAAAGCGATCATAGAAATGGTTATTCTCTTTGGTTCGTTGAATTGCATAACCCTTTAGCACTTCTTCAACATTCCTGAGAATTTCTTTCCTCTTATCAATCGACTCAACAACTTCCACTTCATTTTCACCTTCGGCATTGATAAAATGATAAGCAATCCGAATAATTTCATCCTCAGGGAAATGATCTGCTAACTTCTGACTGTAAATTTCAAAAGCTTCATTTGCGATTTGAAAAGCGACAGGATACTTGGCAGAAATATCTGGCAGATTACTATCCTTGTACCTTCCTTGTGCTAGAGCTTGGTAAGAACAGTAAATATGATCTGTCAAGGTTACGTAGAGATACTCTTGAATCGGATAATGATATTTCTTTGATAGCTTATCAATGATCTCATAGGTCACTGTGATAAAATCAAGCGGAACATCTTTGAGGAGAGCCATAAAGTTTTCTCTGGACTCTTCTGTCTTCATCCGAAAGATTTTCTCAACCTGATGTTCAGCAATCAAATCTCCCTTCTTCTTTCCAAATGCAATCCCCTTACCAATTACAATCACCTCTTCTCCTTTATCATTTCTGACAAGCGAAACATTATGATTCATTGGATTTAGAATTCGATACATGTCAACCTCCTTTTATATCTTAAAGGTATATGAGTACAAAAAATGACCACAAATGAACTAGAAAATCATTCGATTTCTAATTCACCTGTGATCATGCCTAATATTACTTAGTAACACTCACCTTGTATTAACTTGTAACTGTATTCTATCATAATGCTGATAATTTGTAAACCCTTACGAAGAACTTTTTTATTTTTTTGAGTATTCTTTTATCAAAAAATAAAATCATAAACAAAATTAAGAAAACAAGTGTTTATAATTCAGAAAATTTCATCTCAATTTAAAAACAAGTGTACTAATAACTCTATATTTTTTTGAAAGCCCCAAACCAAAATCCATTATTCCTAATAAACAACTCATCACCAAAAGCTCTAGTATGTTTTGAACCGATTTCTAATTTTACAAGACGCATAGGAGCCAATAATTCAATTAACTCACTTTCTGTATAAACTCTTTCTAACATTGAATCTAGTTTTCTACGTATATAACCTTTTTCTAGTAAAGAATTATCAGGAATTGCGTCTCGGAAAATTCCATCTTTCCGTGGACAATAAAAATAATACATTCCTCCTGCTTTCAACACCCTTTTCACCTCTGAAAAATAGTTTTGTCTATCTTTTTCATCAACTATAAATGTAATCGCAGACATTATATCAAATATAGAATCGAAATGGTTGTCAGGAAAATCTAAACCTTTACCTACATCTGTCTGTGTTATATGACAATTAAATTGTGGAAATGACTTAGTCAATAATTGTTTTGCACTATCAGCGGCCTCCTTTGTTAAATCTACACCACAATAAGTATCAGCATAATGATTTTCAATTAAATAGTAAAGATTCCTTCCAAAACCACAACCAACTTCTAATACCCTGCACTCATCGTTTTGAGTAACGATTTGATTTCTCAAAGAAAAAATCTTTTGAACTGCATCATTAGGAACTAAGGGTGTCTCTGTTTTTGATGATTGGGCATGTAATTCTTCCCATTTCTTGTGATTATCTTCATTTAAAACAAATGTATCCATTGAACTCTCCATATCTCATTATCGTTTCTACATGATGAAATCCAGTACTCTTTAACATTTCTTTATTTTCAGCATGAGTGTGGTTAATCATAACTCCCTCCAAGCTCAATTGCTTAGATAGAATTTCTTCTGGACTAAATCCATGTTCTTGCTTGAATTTAATATAATTGGAAACTATCAACTTATTTACCTTCGGATCTGTCATGATTTCTTTCTCAAATAGAATAAATGCTCCACCTTCAACTAAAGATTCATATATTTTTGATAAAATCTTTATTCTCTTGTCTGGAAGAATAAACTGAAGGAAATAATAGCTAATAATTAAATCGCTGGGTTCTAACCTGGCTTCCTCCACGGAGCTTGTTATAAATTCAAGCTCAGGAAATTTTGATTGTGCCACCTAATTCATTTCTGGAATCTCTTCTATCCCGATAAAACGAACTTCTTTTTTAGACTTGTGACGCTGGTATAATTTACCAATCAGATTACCCGTTGCAGAGCCTAGCTCATAACATAAGGAATGGTCACGAATAAAAAAATCGCTTAGATGACAAACAAGGTCATGTCCTTCATCATATAAAGGAATGGATTGTCTAACATGCTCATCAAAATGTTGAGCTACACCATTACCAAAACTCCATTGTGTTCCATTTTGAATAACAATATCATTTCCAACTTCCATAGACTACTCCTCTTCTCCCTTGACTTTCCAGTTTACTAATACCAATGCTAATACAACCATCGAACCCCCAAGAACCAAATTCAATGTAAACGGCTCATGTAAGCCCATAATAGAAAAGATAGTTGAAAATACTGGAACTAAAAACAAGAAACTGCTGGCTACTGTTGCTCCCCTTTGTCCTAGACTATAAAACCACAGTCCAAACGAACCAACAGACGCAGGAATAATTAACCATATAAACCAAACCCAGCCCCAAAATCCTAAATTTAGAAAGTTATAACTTTCATGCACAGGTATTGAGAATAAGTAAAGGAATACCCCACCTAATAACAATTGCCAAGCTGTAAATATCCATGGACCATTATCAAAAGGAATTTTCTTGGTGACAACTGTATTGACCGACCAACAAAATGAACCAAGTAAAGCAAACAAAGCACCTAAACTAAACGCAGATACATCTAGTCCAATACAAGTAACAACTCCAGCCACACCTAATACTAAGGCACTTATCTTCTGAATAGTCAATGTATCCTTTAACAAAAAATGCGCTAAAAAAGCTAACCAAAGAGGATTCGTAAATAAGATAATAGAAGACATCGATGATGACACATCATGAGCTAGGGCAAGATTAAGAAATCCCATGGTTCCAGCTGTCTGTAAGAGCCCAATAGTCACAACCAATATAACCCCCTTTATCTTGCTACCTTGACTTTTAGGGATGATAGTCCCTCCCTTGCCAAATAAAAACGATAATACCAACATCACTAACCCAGCAATAATAAATCGAACACCCCCAAGTAATAATGGAGGAGTCTTTTCAACTACTATAAGATACTTCCCAGTTGGAAAAGACGACCCCATAAAAACTGTGGTAATTAATATAGAAATCAAAAAAATAAAATTTGAACCTCGTTTCATTTATTTCCCCTTCTTTCAAAAGATATTGATGATATTTTTTGTCTTTTATTCTACTCTTTTAAAAATGAATGTCAAGAGATTTATCAAAAAATTCCAAGATTATTTTTTTAAACTCCTATGTATTGAGAAAAAAACAAAAAAAGACTATACTGGTAATTGTGGATAATGATTATCTTTTTATATGGAGGTACAAACATGCGATTATCATCAGGTTGGGAACAGTCAGTCTATGTCTTACTCATGTTAGATCAGCTCCCTGAAGGAAAATATATCAATACAATTTCCTTGAGTGAACGGCTAGAAGTTTCAGATTCTTATTTGAAAAAAATTATAAAACTATTAGACAACGAAGGATTGGTTAAATCCGTTAGAGGGAAAAATGGAGGCATTGCTCTTTCTAAACCTCTCAGTCAAATCACCTTTTACGATGTATTTGTAGCTATAGAAGGAAAAAATCGAATCTTTGAAAGTCAGAATCTTCTAAAAAAATTCTTAGGCAACGAGGAAAGTAAAAAAGCTAAAAGATGCGTCGTAACCAGCTCTCTTGATATTATTGAAAACACTTTAGTTGCAACCCTGACTTCTATTACACTCAGCCAGGTAGCCCATCAATCTGAGATTAACTATGATTTAACCGATATCAGAAATTGGGTCAATAAATGCCAAAACTAGCTGGAGAAAAAATTTTTCAGCTAGTTTTTATAAATCCTTGACAAATAATTTTACAAGGACTATACTATATTTGAAGATATAATATATCTTCTATATCGTCAACAATGATCTTTCATTGCATGCTTTTGGATAGCTAAAGAAAGAAGGTTCTTATGAAAGTTATTTTAGCTACTGACCAAGATGGTTTCCAACTGAAAGAAACCGTCAAACACTATCTGCTTCATTCTGGTTATGAAGTAATTGATCTCAACTCTAAACAAGGTTCTGCGGATTTCGTTGATTCTACTGTCAATGCTATTACAGAGTTTAGAAAATATAAGCAAGCTCGTGCTATTCTTTTTGACAAGTTTGGACATTCTTTTATGCCTGCTAATAAGTTTAAAGGTATTATCTGCGCCGCTGTTTCCGATGAACACTCTGCCATGATGACTATTCGACTCAATTCTACTCCAATCATTACAATTGGTTCTGGAATTACAGGTGCTATTTTAGCAGTTGAAATAGTCAAAGCCTTTCTTGAGCACAACTATGATTCTGGTCGTCACCAAGTTCGCATTGATATGCTGAACAAGCTCTGCTAGGAGGTATTCCCATGAAAATTGCTCTCGGTTGTGATCACATTGTAACAGATGTGAAGATGAAGATTTCAAAACACCTAAAAGAACAAGGTCATGAAATCATTGATGTTGGTACTTATGATTTCGTCCGTACTCACTATCCTATTTATGGTCGCTTAATTGCAGAGGAGGTCGTCAATGGACGGGCTGACTTTGGAGTCTCCCTTTGCGGTACAGGTGTTGGAATTGCTGTATCTGCTGATAAAGTTCCTGGAACTCGAGTTGTACTTGTCGGAGATGTTGCGACTGCTCGTTCCGCTCGTGAAAATCTCAATGCTAATATTGTTGCTTTCGGTGGTGCAATCCTAGGTATCAATTTCATTAACAACATTGTAGATGAATTTATCAATACCAAGTACAAACCAAATCCTGAAAAAGAGGAATTGATTGCGAAAATTGATAAACTATCTGAAGTGAGCCCAGATGTAGCTGCCAATGATCATATCTTCGATGAAGAGAATGCCAAGTGGGATCGTGGAGAATATCACGATTAACTTGTATTCCGCCTTCTATATTTTATCTAATACTCAATGAAAATCAAAGATCAAACTAGGAAGCTAGCCACAGGCTGCTCAAAGCACTGCTTTGAGGTTGTAGATAAGACTGACGAAGTCAGCTCAAAATACTGCTTTGAGGTTGTAGATAGAACTTACGAAGTCAGCTCAAAACA